>NZ_JAGGQY010000022.1:0-51317 GCF_018613105.1 Bacillus sp. ISL-77 | reverse complement strand
CATAATGATCTGAACTCATTTCATTTAATCGTTAAATCCATATTAAGGGTTATGAAATCCTGCGAATAAGCGAGTATTCGTGAGAAAATCGTATTAAACTGAGGGAGTTCAATAAAGGCATAAAAAATTTCAAAAAAAAAGACCCATCGATTTAGGAAAATCAAGGGTCTTATCAAAATACATAATAATAATCTAATTATGAGCCTTTTCAAGAAATAGTCTTACACCAAAACCAATCAGTATTGTCCCCGTGATTCCTTCAATAATATTTTGTGTTTTAGGTTTTTTCATAAAAGCACTAATATGATTAATTAAATATACATAAAGAAAAGACCATAGGGCAGTCATTACAGTATAAGTGGTACCCATTATAACAAACGGTAAAAAAGTATTGGTTCCAGGGTCAACGAATTGAGGGAAAAAGGTTAAGAATAAAATAGCAACTTTGGGATTCAGGAGATTTGTAAGGAACCCTTGTTTAAAACAAGATGTGCTTACCATCTTGCTTTTTGTATTCATCTCAACGCTTGCTGCTACTTCCTTTTTCTTTAAAGACCATAATGTCTTAACACCCAGATAAATTAAATAAACAGCCCCCACATATTTAAAGACAGAAAATAATAACGCTGATTTCACAATGATGGCTGAAAGACCTAATACAGCAGCAGAAGTATGGATAAGAAGGGCACAACAAATACCTAAACCTGTTTTAAAACCTCCGATTTTCCCAGCGGTAACAGTATTTTTTGTAGCTATTGCAGTATCGGGACCAGGTAAAATGATAAAAAAAATACACATAAGGACAAACATATAAAAGTTTTCCATTTTAGTATCTCCTTTCTGCTTTTGATAAGGTTTGAATATGTGATTCTTACACATTATTATATATAAAGCGTGTTATTTATTGAACATAAATCTTTTTTTCATTGATTTCCTTGTTAAACTAACGGTCAGTTATATACAGTATCAGCAATAATTCCCTGGAATAGTGCACCTTTTATCTTTGTTTATATGTATCCATAGATAAGCGTTTAAGGACTTGACTTGGAGCCTCCGTGGGTATGATTTGTCTTGAAAGGCTGAAGCAGTTGTTTCATCAGGCAGCCAAGCCTATCATACCCACCCCTCCAAATAAAGTCCTATGTTTGTTAACGTTGAAAACTATAAATACTTACTGAAGATAATAAGTAAACAAAGTTAGAAAATACGCTATTTTTGTTTCGTTATTTACGATAAATACGGTTAAAAATGATACTGTATATAAGGGTGCTTTACTTGAATAAGAACAACATAAGAATTCAAAACCAGGTGAAAGAATTCATGAGTGGCAAAAATGGTTTTGTTTATGTCTTCTTGCAAATACTTTTAAAAAATGTTAAACTTTAGAAGAATTATTTTTGTTCGGTGTAAAGGATAGTATAAGATTAACTTTTCGTCTTGATGATCACTGAGTGCAAGGATAGTAACACTTTGTGTGCAAAGCACACAGCAGGAGGAAACAAAATGGAACAAGGTAAAGTAAAATGGTTTAACGCAGAAAAAGGTTTCGGATTTATCGAACGTGAAGGTGGAGAAGACGTATTCGTTCATTTCTCAGCTATCCAAGGCGAAGGTTTTAAATCTTTAGACGAAGGTCAAGCAGTTACTTTTGACGTTGAGCAAGGTCAACGTGGAGCTCAAGCAGCTAACGTGCGTAAAGCTGCATAATAAGAACAAACTAAAGCAGGCTCTTTATAGAGTCTGTTTTTTTATTTCTTCTTTTAAAAACAAGCAACCCCACTCACGAATGAGTAGGGCACATGTAAACAAGTAAATCAAATGGTAAACACAGTGTATCACATAATGACGAATTCTCCTAATTACAATTTTAAAGTGCTTTTGTAGAGAGTGGCTAAAACTGTGAAGTTTTGTACTTAAACTAATGGGTGCGATTGCTAAAAAAGCAGTCGCTTTCTCACTAACGGTCAGGTTAGCTTAAGAAGGAGAGTCAGCCGAAACGTAGAACTTATTATCAATATGTTTTAAGATTGTGGTGATTTTAATGACAGGAAAGAAACGTAAACGAATCAAAATTGGGGATGTATATGCTATTCCTTTACCTAATGGTAAATATGCTTTTGGTAGAATATTTAAAGATGCTGGCATAGGTATTTATAAATATATCGGAGAAAGTATTGAAGATATTCCAAAGGTTGAGGAGTACCAATTTATTGTTGGTGTATATGAATATGTTCTAAAATCAGGAGATTGGACAGTTGTAGAATATCGCCCTTTTAAAAGTGATGATGAAGCATTTCCACCTCCTTCCTGTATCATTGATAGTATCTCAGGTGAATATTCCATTTACCATAAAGGGGAAATCCGAAGTGCAACTAAATTGGAATGTGAAAAATTAGAAGTAGCGGCAGTTTGGGCGGATAATCACATCATTGATAGGATTATGGGAGATGATAAGTGGCTCAAAGATGATGAAAAATAATTTTCCTTGTTCCACTAACGGGGGCAAGAGTTAAAGATGGAGATCGCTGCTGCGGTCTTTTTTTTTTGTTGTGCTAACTGTGCAGTTTAGTGGAATAAACAAAAACCATCCTTTATTATTAGGGGATGGTTTTCAAAGACTGTTATTTATGATTTTCTTAATAATACCTCCAAATGCTATCCCAGGAAAAACAAACAACATTGGAAGCCAAACAGGACCCAATAATACTCCAAATATCACTAAGTTTGATGAAAAAATCAAGCCAACTGTTACAAAAAATGCAGTGAATACATACGGAAGGAAAGAAATAGGGTCTTTACCTCCACCAGCATCTTTAACGGCATCCCACATTGAAAAAAAGTACAAACAAGGATAAAACATCAGCCACTGATAATTCGTATGTTTTATGGCATCACTAATTTCTCCGTGAAAACTCATAAGTATAATCTGATTGAAATTGGATTGTATATTAATCAGAAATTCAAGTACCAAAAATACCGTGCCTTTAAAATATTTTTCGTTTAAATACTGACCAAATCCAGGAAGTGCGATACTCCATATTAGTTTTTCAATTATATTTTTATTCATTGAACATACAAGCAACTGATTATTCTATATTTCTTTTGCAATTTCTTTTCTATTAGGAGCAAGAGGGGGCTGTTCTAACCATTTATTTTGCACCATTAAGTTATACCATTTTTTTGTAACCATTAAATTTTTTAGAATAGTCCCTTCATAAATTGTTACGAGGTCTGCTCGCATAGATGATGCTAATCCTGCCCCATGATAGTTTTGTCCAGCTTGGAACAAGAAACCAATATGATACAACATTAACTTATCGGAAAAGGGGGAATCAGTTGAAGTTGTCACTTCTGTTTCCCAGGATTTCGGAACTGGTAAATTATCCGTTTGCATTATTTTTGAAAATGTTTTTATTTGACCATCAGCCGTTTTCTCGGAATCGGTTAAAAACTTCCTTACTTCTTTTAATTGGGCAACTTGACTGAATGCGATAGAAAGGGTTTTAGTCATAATGCTCTTTTTAAGGTTGAAAGAAATACTAATGATTTCTGTCGCTGATAATGTTCTACCCTTTCCAAAAAATCCATCTGTGAAATCTTGGCTGGAAATATATTCAGGGTTTTTAGCTGGGTAAAATAAAGGGTCTCTTTGAAAACTTCCTTTCTCAAGCAATAACTCAATGGTTTGATGATACATCTTTTTCGCATCGTTATCGCATGAATCGTAAAAGTCCCTTAAGTCTTTTCTAACAGAAACGGCTAATGCAGTGCTGTGTCCCAGCAATCCATGTAAGGTCATAATATGTAAATAATTCAGACAGAATATATCCGTGAATAACCTCTGTTTACCTTTAAAGAGGTCAGACTCATTAAATCCAATAGGAACAGGAAATCCCTCATTCTCGATAAAGGCTACGATTTGCTTTTTTTGTTTTTCAAATGTAATAATAGCTTCCTCAAATATAGCTTTTATCGGCTCGTCTTCAATAATAGAAACCATATATTTATTTACCATATCTACCGCCGTGCCGTTCACATACTCTCCCCATAGTGTTCCTATTTCGGAAGATGTGAGTTTTAATTTATTCTCATCCACATTATCACCTCTAGGATATTATTTACCAATTTAGTAAGTGATATGAATTTTTATGGATGTTATTTGCTTGTCCGTCAACAAACCCAATTGTGAAAAATTTCACTTAAAGTAACGGGTGCTTTACTTCAATAGGGAGTAAAGCTTTTTTCTTCTTCAACTAAATGGCAGTTTAGTTGTAGAAGGAAATAGTTTTTATTACGTCGAATTTTAGAGGTAATAGGCTTGTGATGCCTTTTACTAATTAAGATTGTTAATTTAGTCAAATGGAGGGTCATAAATGTTTCCAATAGGTGAACAACCTAATTTTATTAAAGATTAAATGACTTTGAAGTGCTACCAAGTGAGGTTGCTCTACAAGGAAAAACTAAAAATCTTGAACGATTGAGTGATATTTCAAATATTGAAAAGTTATGGTTGTTTACTGTTAATCAAGCTCAGTTTGATTTTATCCTTAGCTGCGTAAGACCTAAAATAATTTATATTTATGAAATTAAAGTAGAAGACCTATCTTCGCTAGAGCTCCTTTCAGATATAGTAGAAATCCATTTGTGTTGGAATACTAAGGCAACAAAGCTGTGGGATTTGAATAAAAATAATCAGCTAAAATATTTGTCAATTGAGGACTTCAAGAAATTAAATGACTTCTATCCTATGCAAAATTGCCAATCCCTTGAGAAATTAGAGTTATCAGGTGGTATATGGAATACCCTGAATATTGATACTCTTGAACCCCTTAAGAAATTGACCAATCTTAAGTATTTAACTTTATATAACATACGAATAAAAAATGAATCGCTTGTACCACTCACGAGTTTAAGTAATCTATTGGAACTAAAAATATCAAATCAACTTCCTACGGAAGAATATGCAAGGTTATCAGTTGCCCTCCCTGATACTAAATGTGATCTCTTTGAGCCTTATGTAAAAGTAGACAATCCAATAGAAGGTAAAGATATAATGGTAATTGGTAAACGAAAACCTTTCTTAAATTCAACTACCGATTCAACAAAGTTGAGAAAATATGAGGAACAGTTTAGGGAGTTTCAAGATAAATATAAATATCAATACGAAAAATAATGGGTTACTTCAAAAAAGAAAAGTACCCTTTTTCATTTATGCTAAAGGGTTCAGGCTAATGAAATGAACATAATAAGATTGTGAAATATTATACTTAAACTATCGGGTGCTTATGTTTAACAAAGGGTTGCGGTGGCAGCTCTTTTTTCTTGTTCCACTAACGGGCAGGTTAGCTTAAGAAGGTGTTCCCTTATCTTAAGGCATAAGAATACTAATAAATTCAAATAATATTATTAATGTATATCGTATTGGGAAGTGATTAAAATTCATATAGCAATAGCAATATGGGCTATTTTGGCTGCTATGTATTGGGGGGATTGGAAAAATTTCAAACATTACTATCCAACGATAATTTTCGTTATTGCTGGCGATTTTTTATATAAAATCTTTGCACTTAATAATTATCATTTATGGAAAATCCAAAAAGACTATATTATAAATCATATTACGACTACCTTTTGTACGTTTTAATAACCTTTTCATTGTCCACTTTTATCTTCTTATCAACTTATCCCACCCCATTAAAAAAACAAATAGTTCATATTTTGAAATGGGTCTTTATTTATAGTGTAGTCGAATGGATTGGTTGGAAATTTGGGCGGATTACTTATTATAACGGGTGGAGTATTTGGTGGTCGATTTTTTTTAACGTCAATATGTTTATAATGATGCGAATTCATTATGTTAATTTCTTGTGGGCTATTACATTAAGTATTTTATTTACATTTTTTTACTTGTTTGCCTTCAATTATATATAAAATCGAACATAGAAATTCTTTGAATAAAGAGTAAAGCACTTTTTCTTATTGAAGTAACGGATGCAGGTTAGTTCAATAAAAAATAAACGCCAATTGAACCCTTTGGCGTTTCCTTTTATTGAAGAATCACTAATTTCTTTGAGCTAGTGTACCTAAGTTTCCTCGGCACGATATATAAATTTTAAAAGCATATATCTCAAAAAAATTCCAATCAGTATTCCGATGGGTAATGACAACATTGGTAACCAAATAGGTCCGAGTAACATTCCGTTTACTTTAAATGTTGCTGAGTAAATAAGCCCTACTGTAACTAAATAGGCGGAAAACACAAACGGAAGAAACGCTAAGGATGCTTTTTTACCGTTTGCATCACTGTAAGCATCCCAAATCGCAAAAAAATAAAGACAAGGATAAAACATCAACCATTGGTAATTCGTTTGTCCAATTGCTTTTTCAATTTCCCCATGAAAACTCAGAATAATTACATCATTAAAGTTGGATTGGACATTGATCAATATTTCTAATCCGATGAAAAGTAATCCCTTAAAAAATTTCTTGTTCAGAATTTGGGCAAACCCAGGTAAAGCAATACTCCAAAGGATTTTTTCAAGCTCATCTTTTGTTATCATTATTATTCACTTCTATCACTTTTCTTTTACTATTATGTATCTATTTGGAATGGGGTAGTTATTCCATCCCTCCATCTAAATTTCTTCATCGAATTTTTCATGCAAATTTATTTTCCTTAATACAGTATTTAAATATTCTAGCTAAAGGAAAAATATTATTTTCTATAACAATTAACGAGGTAAAGTATATAAATTTTTAGGATATTGTATTCTTTGTAGAGCAAAATAAAGAAGAAAAAATATAGGAGGAATGCAGAATGCCTGAGAGACCTGCAATAACGGCATCCGAACTTGGAGTTCTATGGCTTACATACCAAGAGAAAACGATGATTTTGCGAATACTAGAATACTTTATTGAAAAAGCTGATGACGAAAAAGCCAAAAAAATCATGACTGATGTATACAATGAAATCGACATTTATGTTGGCAAAATAACAAACATTTTCAAAAGTGAAGGGGCTGTAATCCCAGTGGGGTTTACTACTGAAGATGTTAACAAAGATGTGCCTAAGTTATATGATAATGGTTTTGACATCATGTTTGTACGGTTACTAAAAGAAATTAGTATGGGGTTGCATACACTAAATATAAACATGGTATATCGTGAAGATATTGTCATGCTTTTTAAGGAACTTACCGCCATTACCCAAGCATATTACAATTCTTGTACACAATATTTGATTGAAAAAGGGATGCTGGCTAGGGCTCCATATGTTTCTATGCCCAACTCGGTTGAGTTTGTTAAAGAAACAAACTATTTGGGTGGACTTAATCCATTTACTAAAATTGGTAACAAGAGAACCTTAAATACGATAGAGGTTGCTTATATTTTTCATGGTATTGAATCAAATGTGACTGGGTTACAAATGATTACTGGTTTTGCTCAATGTGCCAATAAATCAGAAGTGAAAAAATTTTTTACAAAAGGTGCAGAACTCGCAAAAAGTATTATTAAAGAGATGAGTGAAACTTTTCTCGAAGAAAATATCCAAATACCTGCTCCCTCGGGCGGAAATGCGACGCGTTCAACAGTTCCTCCGTTTTCCGATAAGCTCATGATGTATTGTACCAGTATGTTTTGTAGTTTTTCTATGGGAGGCAATGCCGTAGGAACTGCTTTTAGTTTACGGAACGATTTGGCAGCAAAAAATACTGCTTTTACTAAAGATATTTTCGAATATGCCCATGAAGGTGCAAAGATTATGATTAATAACGGATGGATGGAAGAACCGCCTCAAATGGTAGAACGAAAAGAAATAATTAAAAAATAAAAAGTTATGGAAAAGTCATGAATTGCTCATGACCTTCATGCAAATAATATCTAAGTTTCTTCTTCAACTAAAGGGTGCGATGCTTTGACAAGGCATCGCCTATTTTGGTTTGATTAACGAAGCAGATTGTGAAGTGTTGTACTTAAAGTAACGGGTGCTTTACTTTAACAGGGTAAAGCCTTTTTCTTATTCAAGTAACGGGCAGGATTGTTTAATAAGGATAGTGAATTAGGTAAAAAGAAAATAGAATTAAGTTCGTTGGAGAGTGTATCTGTGGAAATTAATACCTTGGTAGAAAAATGTATAAAATCAGCAATTGAATATGGTGTAGCTGCATTTGAGGTTGTCGAAAATTCAAGAAAGACAAATCGTTTATACGATAAGAATTTCAAAAACTTTAAAACATTAAAAAGTCTTGGAAGCAATGGGATTGTTGAATTAGAAAAGTTGCTTGAACACTCAAATGACTATGTTAAATATTGTTCTGCCACACATTTACTTTCGGTAAAAGAAGTAAAGGCGAAAGATGTACTAAAACGATTAGTCAGTAAACCTCAACTTTTTGGCTTTGATGTTGAAATGTTAATAATTGAGTGGGATAAAGGAAATTTAAAGGATTATCTTAGCTAGGTGTTATTGTACTATCCTGAAAATAGTAATGGGTAAAGGGCATTTTTGGCAATACGAAACTAAACCCTGTAAGATCGATTTTTTTTAAAAGATCTGGGGTTCTAATTTTAACTATATTTTTATGACCATAGCTATGCTATTGCTTCAACTGTTACTTTACAACCAAGAGTCTCTAACCGTTTGATAGATTGTTTGATCACGATTTCTTTCTTTCGTCGGTCAAAGTAATCTGCGCCCAACTCAATATAGGGTTCTCTTCTCTTTAACATGTGATATGCAATTGTTAATATGGTATGTCCAACCGCAACTGCTGCACGTTTTTTACCAATTCGTGCCGCCAAACGTTGGTATTGGGAAGATAGGTATGTGTTTTTTGTTTTAGCTGCTGAATGTGCTGCTTCAACGAGTGCTGATCGCAATTTTTTATTACCTTTTCTCGTTTTTCCGGACTTTTTTTTTCCGGCACTTTCATTATTACCTGGAACCATACCTGCCCACGAACATAAATGAGAAGCGGAAGGAAACTGGTTTGAAATCTCCATGCCAATTCCTATTTCAGCCAAAAGCTGTTCGGCGTGACTTCTACCGATTCCAGGGATAGAATCAAGCAATTCAATATCTTCTTCATAAGGTTGCATACGTCGCTGGACTTCCTCACTTAGCAGTTCAATCTGTTGATCCATAAAGTTAATGTGTGAGAGTTGAGTTTTTAACATCATTTTTTGATGGGGTCCAATGGATCCTTTTAACGCACGTTCTAAATCATCCTTTTTATTCTTCAATCTTCTTTTTGCCAGGCTTGATAATGTTTGTGGATCATTTACACCGTTGATAATCGCTTCAATTATTGCTCGACCGGAGACACCCATAATGTCAGTCGCAACCGAAGAAAGTTTAATATTAGCACCTTCCAGCACCTTTTGGATTCTACTAATCTCCCTAGCCCGTTCTTCAATGAGACTGCGGCGGTATCGAACTAACTCACGCAGTTCTCTTTGTTCCCGATTAGGGATATAACTATGTTGAAGAAGACCATGGCGCAACAATTTCGCAATCCATTCTGCATCTTTTACATCGGTTTTACGTCCTGGAACAGCCTTGATATGAGCCGCATTTACAACCATCGGTTTTATTTCTTCTAGTTCTAGTAAATTGTAAATTGGTTTCCAATACACACC
This sequence comes from Bacillus sp. ISL-77, assembly GCF_018613105.1. Lineage (NCBI taxonomy): Bacteria > Bacillati > Bacillota > Bacilli > Caryophanales > Bacillaceae > Bacillus > Bacillus sp. ISL-77. The sequence continues at coordinate 41,678 of NZ_JAGGQY010000022.1, read as the reverse complement.
TGTACTTTCCATGGCAACATGAGTACACTGTTTGCTTTTAATCCAATCCACTAATTGGAAAAGGTCAAGTGTCATCGTACCAAATGTTTCGATTTCTTTTCCTTTTGGAGTAATCGCGCAAGCGGTAATACTCTTTTTGTGAACATCAAGTCCACAACGGTGTTTAAATACAACATCCATTATAAAACCCTTCCTTGGCTGAAATAAATTAAGGCTGGTGCAACAACCATATAAGATTAATCTATCCTGCGTGCTTCTCATTCGAGAGCAACAATTTGTGGTGCACCTGGTCGTAGTGAATCAGTCTACCATGCGGGCTTAAAAGCACCATAGTTGATCGACCTTCCTTCGCCAGCCATATTATCAGGATTGACAGGAGGAAGGGGAGCTAGACTAGTATAAAAACATTTTCATTTATTTGATGGTGCCGCGAAAGCGGCATGGTTGTCTACCATGAAAATTAACATCTTTAACTCAGTGAAAAAAGGCAATACTAAAGAGGACGCAGCTCATTTATTTTTTAAAAAAGGGGAGAGCGCCAGATTCATTGATCTATGGTTTAAAAAGTGACTGATTAAGATGCTTTAGGTTCTTCTAACGTAACGGTGTATCCTAAACTTTCGAGTCGTCTCAGTGAATGCCGAACGATAGATTGTTGTCTCTGTTTATCAAAGTAGTCTTCGCCTAAGTCTACATACATTTCTTTCCGTGTTAAGAGATAATAAGAGATACGTAACATGGCATGTGCGACCACTATTCCGGCTCGCTTTTTGCCTTTTCGTGATGCTGTTCGTCGATACAGTGCTCCGAGATAGTTCTTCGAACCTTTTACTGAATGAGCTGCTTCAGTTAATGCTGATCTCAAATACTTATTTCCTTTTTTGGTTTTAGCTGATTTTCTTTTTCCGGCACTCTCGTTTTGTCCAGGAACCAAACCTGCCCAGGAACACATATGGGCTGCAGTGGGGAATTGTTTCTTCACATCAGTCCCAATTTCGGATAGAATTTGCTCAGCCATTCTGGTCGCTATACCTGGAATCGAATCCAATCGTGATACATCTTCTTGATGAGAGCTGACTCTGTCCGCAACTTCCTTATCAAGCATCTCGATTTGCTCAGTAAGAAAATCAATATGACCTAAAATGGTTTTTAACATGAGGCGTTGATGTGAATTGATATAGCCTTTTAGGGCGAGTTCCAGTTCTTCTTTCTTTTTCTTCATGCTGCGTCGAGCGAAGTTTGCTAGTTTTTCAGGGTCCTCTTCACCATCGGCAATGGCATCAAGCATATCTCGTGCTGAAACACCCACCACATCTGAAACCACAGATCCCAACTTAATGTTCGCGCCTTCTAACACTTTTTGGATTCGATTATGTTGTCTGGCACGCTCCTCGATAATACTTCGACGATATCTAACGAGTTCACGCAATTCACGTTGATTTCGGTCAGGGATATAACTGGCTTTAAGTAGACCATGGCGAAGAAGTTTGGCGATCCATTCTGCATCCTTCACATCTGTCTTTCGTCCTGGAACTGCCTTCATATGTTGGGCGTTCACCACTAAAAACTCAATATCCTCAGCTTCTAGTAAGTTCACAATAGGCTTCCAATAAACACTCGTGCTCTCCATGGCGACATGGGTACAATTATGTTGTTTAATCCAATCAATCAATTGTAATAGAAATACCGTTTTAGTAGAAAACGTTTGAATCTCCTTTCCTTCAGTTGTCATAATACAGGCAGTAATGTTGTCCTTATGGACATCCATACCACACGCTCTTTCAATGATTACATCCATTGAAAACTTCCTTTCTACGGCTATCATTATATTAGAGGCTGGTGCAACAACCAGAATTAGGATTAATCTACTATGAGTGCTTCCCGTAAGGGAGCGACAGTCAGTGGTGCACCGTGGTCGGTGGAGTCAGACTAACGGATGGGCTCTAACGCACCATAGTTCAGCGACCTTCCTCTCCCAGCCGTAGAATCAGTATTGACGGTTCGTGACCATTTTCATTCTCTGTGGTGAAGCGCTGATTTTTGCGCTTCATGGATGGCTAACGGGTGCAATAGTTGAAGAACGGGGTTGCTGCGGCAGCTCCCTTTCTTGTTTCACTAACGGTCAGGTTAGTTAAAGAAGGAAACTTAATACAATTAGCGGATAAGTAGTAATTATGATTTGTAGGATTTGGAAATTATACTTAGAGGTTTGATATACTGCACATATGAACAGCTCAATAAGATAAGGAGTTTTTTAGGTGGATATTTTTGAGATTAAAAACATAGTTAAAGACCTACCAGAACAGGAAGTAAGGTCATACTTGCAACTTATTCTTTTTAGGATAGGAATGTTGGAGGAGAGGGATTATTCTTTAGTTGAGTTCTCAAAAGACCTTAAAGAAATTTATAACTACATTCTTTACCCAGAATACCTTAATGAAAATATATTCGATAAAGGCAATTACAAAAAAGTTCACATCACTTTTGGATACCCATATTTAAGACAAACATTAAAAGAATTAAACTTACACGAAGAAGAATTTATTGTTACTTTCAACGACAATTTTGCTGTTGCCCCAATAGGTAATTTAGAAACAGAAAATGGTCTAAGAGAAAGATTTGTATGGATAAAAAGCAACTTAGAACGAGATGAAGAAGGAACAAAAAATTATTGTGATAAACTTCAAAGAACAATTGCTCGGTTAGTTTCTATTCCAGAAAATATTCCAATTTACATATGGGTTTCAGAAAATGCTAATGAACAAACAGGACTTTTTTTTACAATGCACTTGTTAAGGGAAAGAAAAAATAATATCTTTATCGTTAATACAGCGCAATTGTATAGAGAATTATTTAAGAAAAAATCTAAAAAGTATATCCCATTTTTTTCTGGAGGAGTACTTCCAGAAGAATTACAATCCATTTACAAATATTCTCAAGAAAATCAAAAAAATTTATCTGACAAAGAGCGTAAACATTTTGAAACACAGTGGTTAAATCTTTCTGTAAATTCTACTACGTTAAGAATATGGGAAAACGGTGAAATAAAGATTGTTTCTGAAGACTATTATGATGATTTTATAATTGAAAAAGCCAAGAAGTTGATTGGAAAGAAAAAGGGATTCATAAAATGTGCAAGATTAATCGGTGAAGTGTATGGACATATTTTTCAATATATCGGTGACAGTTTTTTAGAATATAGGGTTAGAAAATTAATTGAAAATGGAATTTTTAGATATGAAGGTAGCTTAGAGGCAATGCGTTGTTACAGCATTAAATTTAGTTAAATGTTTTAACTCACTACTTTTCACTAACGGGTACTTCAATATGGAGTGAAGCCTATTTCTTATTCAAGTAACGTTGCAGTTTAGTAAAAGAAGGTATGTTATAATGATGTGCGAAAATGTTAGTAATTTGTAAGTTTTCGAAAAAGGAATTGTTATTAAACAATGAATAAAAATAATAAAAAAATCGTTTTCGAGATTTGGATTTATTTGAAAAGATGATAGTTATTACAGCATTAACACTCTTTGTTGTCTTATCTATTACTTTTGTTATAGGGAGTATTTTCTTTGGGTTTGTTGGCTTTTTTAGTTTATTTGGAGTGAAATACACATCGTCTTACTCCCTTATAGGTTTTGTGTTGTTCTTCTTTGTTTTAGGTGGTGTAGTGGATTTATTCTCTATAGCTTTTATCAAGCTGTTATCCCAATATATATCAGGTAAATATTAATTATTTATCACACGAATGGTTATTGATTGTACATTTACTTGGTTTGCATTACATTCAGTAGATGAATTTATGAATAGTATTACAATTCCATTGAAAACAGAAATCGTTGCCGTTTTATTATTATTCATTATTGAAGTTGCCTTTGATGATAAAGATAAAAATAAAAAGTAATTTTCTAATTAAGTCTTTTTCATATGTGCTTCTTCTTCAACTAAGGGTGCTTGAGTTTAATAAGAGTTGCTGCGGCGACTCTTTTTGTTGTTCCACTAACGGTCAGAATAGTTGACAAAGGTATGGTAAAACCTAACAAGAAACGAATATCAAATTGATGAGGTGTAATTGGTGACCTACCAAGAAGGATTGAAACAAATAGATAAAGCAACTCAACAAATAACTGAAGCAAACCGATTAGTTGTTGAAGCAATAATGAACGCTTTTTTATTTACTTGGCAATGGTGGATTGCTTTAATCATGTTAATTGTTCCCTGGATTATTTGGGGGGTATTCCGTAACCGAGAAGGTTCAGCTCGTATTTTTTCCGCTGGTTTATTGATGATGGTTATATCAGAAATGCTTGATACATTTGGCATTAATTTTGGAAAGTGGGTATACCCTGTGAAATTAGTACCAGTAGCAACTCTAAACTTTCCATTTAGACTTTCGGTTTTACCTGTGTTTGTAATGCTACTTTTACAATTTAAGCCTCGCTTTAATCCCTATATTAAAGCAATTTTTTTTGGAGGATTAAGTGCATATGTGGGAATGCCAATGTTGCTATGATTGATTTATATAAGAAAATTGACTGGACTTATACCTATTCGTTCTTTATTTTAACTTCAATGTATTTATTGGCTCATTGGTTTAGTCGATTGAATTCATTTGGAAAAACCAATAAAAACTAAAGAAAGACAAATAGAGATAGGGGATGAAGGTTAGTCACCTCCCCATATCTCAATGTTTTGAGTAATTCAAGTCTATATAAACAAAAGGTTAATTATGTACCAATAGCAAAGCAACTAACGGGTGCTTTAGTTAAAGAAGACCATCATTTTGATGGTCTATTTTTTTATAGCTTAAATCTCAACATTATCGTTTAACAGAGCCATTGTAATAAAGCACTTTTGACCACATTTTGACCACCAAAATATTAAACTTCGCGTTAAATCATAATTTTGGATTATAGGCTATTTATTTAAATGATTCTTAAATTCGTTTTTTGAATTAACAAAAATATATATTATATGACACTATACGCCATTTTATACTAATCTCCCTTGAAAATTGTTTGAATTTAGTATAAAGTTTATATATACATCACATATTAAACCTGTTTAACATGGTATTAAGAGGTGATTGTATGTGCAATAAGGAGGAAGACATAGAAATGGCAATGAATGTAGCATATACTGAAAAGGAGCTGAAAGAAATGCAAAAGAATGCACGTAAACGAAAAATTCTAGCTCTGGCAAATAAAGCATGTGATCGTAATGATGAAGCTCTAAAAAAGTTGAGTAAGAATTGAAATTTGAATATTTAACTTATGAAGATATAATAGATATACACGATTTAGCGTTAGAACGTTATGGTGGATTACAAGGCTATGACAAGGGTTGTATTGAAGCTAAAGTTGCTATGCCACAAGAGGGATTTGGAGATTTTGAATACTATCCAAGGTTGTTTCAAAAAGCTGCTGTTTATATGTATTTTATTACAATAAATCATTGCTTTAAGGATGGTAATAAAAGATCAGGTTATTTAGCTGCCAGTACATTTTTAAATTTAAACGGATATAGAATTATTGTTGGCAATGAAGAACTATTCAATAAATGTATAGAGATTGCTGATAAAAAATCTCGCCCAATACTTGAAGATGTTGAAATGTGGCTAGAAAAATATTCTGAGATATATGATTATGAAAATGACTTAGATGTATAATGGTTACTTGTTTATCTTTTTATAAAGGGAACAGGTAACCATTTTTATTTTCATAGAAACCCTTTACTATTCGTATAATAACTCTTTTACGAATAATTGTATCAAGATCAAATGTTTGGTATAATATACAATATAATCCACTTGGGCTGATCCCTATCACAAATAACATTCTCGAGAAAGCTCAAGAATTCTTAATCAGTAAAATCAATCCCTCCTTTATCATTGTCTTTGGTTCCTTTGCTAATGGTACAACACATAAAGAAAGTGACATTGATATAGCTTTTATAATAAAGAGCGAAATCTTACATCCTATGAAGTTTTTATGTTAGCCCAAGAGCTGGCGGATATTCTCAAAATAGATGTCGACTTAGTCGATTTAACCCATGCATCTACAGTCTTCCAAGCACAAATCTTTTCAACTGGAAAAGTGATTTTCTCCAATGATGAAACATTAAGGATGAATATTGAGATGACAGCTTTAAGTATGTACGCAAAGTTAAATGAAGAACGTAAATTAATTATAGAAAATGTAGATGCAAGCGGGACTATCTATGAAAATGATGTTATTTTAAATAAGATAAGCGTTATTGAGCGCAGCAAAAAAAGAATTCTCTATGTATATGATCAAAACCCAGAAAACTTGAAAGATTATACCAAACAAGACTCCATTATTCTAAATATACAACGTGCCTGTGAAGCCTGTATTGATCTGGCTATGCATATTGTAGCTCAACAACGGCTAGGATTACCACAAACCAGTCATGATGCTTTTGATATGCTTGAATCCAGTTCAATAATTGATAAGGAAATAGCAAAACGATTAAAGGCGATGGTCGGATTCCGAAATATTGCGGTTCATGATTACCAGACTATTAACGTGAGTATTTTAGAGCAAATTGTTGAAAAACATTTAGATGATTTTACTGATTTTACTAAGCAAGTCCTAAAACATTAAGGAAGGCGTCTTTTATGAAATATAAAATTAGAGTGTTTAATAAAAAAACAAACAAAGAAGCAATGAGCATTGATGAAGTTTTCGAATCTATAGAAGCAGCTGAAGCTGAGATTGACCGCCTAAAGGCTTCTCTTTCTCAAGACCTTCAATACGTAAAGGTTCCGGTTAAACAATAAAAGTGAAATAACAACATTTCTGATTTTATTGGTAGATTATTTACCTGAAAGAGTAAGAATTAAATAAAGTACTACATAATATTATTATGTTAACAACAATTCGTAAAAATTGTATTATACGAACATTTGTTTCTGTTCTAAAAATAATTTTGCCTATGAGGTGCAATTTATGGCCATTTCTAAACAACATGAGTACTATGAGAACAAATTAGAAACTTTACTTAAAGAAATGCCTAACTATGTTGTAGAATATGTTGATGCCAAACAGGATATCCGCTCCCCCATCACCTTATTTCATTATGTTCGGGATTACCGCGACTTTTTTAATTGGCTCATTTCTGAAGGTATCGCAAATTGTAAGCAAATGAAAGACATTTCTCCAGAAACACTTGGGAATTTATCTTTGGAGGAAGCCAGGAATTATTTCAAATTTGTAGGTAGAAAAAAATATAAAGTTTCGCAAAGTGACGACGAGACAAAAAAGATTGACCCCAAAACGGTCAATCGGCATAAGTCCTCCCTCCGATCCTTATTTAAATACATGACTATTGAGGCGGAACTAGAAAATAAGGAGCCTTACTTCCACCGGAATGTCATGCAAAAAATTGAAGTTACAAAGGTATCAGAGACTTTTAATGAGCGGGCTAAAAATCTAACTGACAAGATTTTTATCGATAACAAAGACTTAGACTTTTTAGATTATATTAAGGGTGATTATGTCAACTCTCTCTCTTCTATTGAGAAAAAATACTTTGAACGGGATAAAGAACGGAATATAAGTATTCTTTCACTTTTTCTTGGTACCGGTATTCGGGTTAACGAATTATCAAATTTACGTATCAAGGATATCGATTTTTCTTCAAAAGAAATTAGTGTAATTCGGAAAGGAAATAAAAAAGATACCATATCGGTAACCCCTTCCAGCCTTGAAGACCTGCAAAAATATTTATCGGTTCGACAAGCAAAATACAAAGCTGGCGATGGTGAAAATGAGTTTGTGTATGTAAAGCTCTTTAAAAATAAAATCCAACCCTTGACTAATCGCGCGATTGAAAATATTGTTTACAAATTTACCAAATCGTTTGATAAAAGAATGTCTCCACATAAGTTAAGACATACATATGCTACCAACTTAGCTGAACAAACCAATGGGGATATCCCATTAATCATGTCACAACTTGGTCATACATCTTCAGACATTTCCTTACTATACATTAATACTAGTAGGGAAAAGGCAAGGCGTGCTGCTGAGCTCTTAGATAAGCGTCGAGAAAATAAATCGTAGTGTTAGAGTGAGCAATCTTCTCCCCCTTTTTTTAGTTTCGTATATTATAAGACGGAAATTTAACGTAATGTTAGTGCTTGAAGAAGTGGTCATGCTTGTACGCTTCCCTCTTTGACAAAAACAGTTAAAGGATATATTATAATAATAACAGAACCCACCACGCCTCTTAACAATGCGGACCAAGGTGTTATCTTTAGATAATGTGGGTCAAGGATATTTAAATAAAAGGCATGAACATATTTGACATATCAAATATGTTCATGCCTTTTGTTGACCAAAAGCACCTCACAAACCCGTATTTTACGATAAATAAAAGGAATCCATTTTGAAAAAAAGATTTGATCAAAATGGATTCTTATTTAGTAGATTTAAGTTTTGTTTTTATAAAAAAGTTTGATCTTTTTGTGCTGCGTTCTTCCGCAATTGCGCCCGATTGTTGAACAACTCGTTTAAAGAAAATTGGTAAGGTTAAAGAGATTGTAAGGGTTTTTGCAGTTAGGAGAAGAAAAGAGTAGAAAAAGCATGGATTAAAGTTAGTTAATATACAATACCTCTATTCAATTTTTTTCTAAGTGAAATAATACAAGAACTCCTTACTATTCAGTAGACTTGTATTATTTTGGTAATGATCTTAATTATTTAGTTAAACTATCTTGCATTTGAGGTTCTTCAATCCATCCAATTTTCAACAGGTTTTTTTCCACCATCATGCCCATGTCCGTAGTGCTGCCGACGAAGTAAGTTCTACCTATTTTTGAATGAATTTTTTAAAGTCCTTATTTCTAAAGAAAAAATGCAGCCTTAAGGCTGCCTGGCTAACAACAAACAGAGCAGGATAATTGGAAATATAAGTATGGTGATTTAAATGATTGTCGTTAGTTGGTGCCTCTTCGACCGTCCTTATGTACTAAATCACTTAGTTTAATGGAAACCATTTGTCCTACCAAATGGTTTCCTTTCTTCCCCGATTCATCTTTCAAAGGTTGCATCCGCAACCTAAAGCAGGCTCGATGCCTGCGTCATATAATCAAGAAAAAACGGATGTTTTTTGGTTTCAGTTTTACACGGATAAAATCATTGTATGTTTTGTAGGTTTATATTTTTCACTCATTAACTCTAAAAATGGCAGGATATAGATTTTTTTCGGCTTACAACCGTATTCCATTAAATGATATTCAATTTCATCTTTTAGACATGCCTTTGCAATTGCTTTTGCCTCATCTTTATAAAAATCAGATACGATAATCATCATATAACATTCTCCTTTCAAGCAAAGGGGAAACATCCCCTTTGCTAGTTTGTTATTTTTATAAATATCCTTTCTCCTTCAAGCTGACATGCTTCCCTGTATGGGTGACAATCACATGGTCAAGGACTTCGATTCCTAGAATTCTCCCTGCTTCAGCCAGTCGCTTGGTGATGTCGATATCTTCCCGGCTCGGTGTGGGGTCTCCGCTTGGGTGCTGATGAGCCATAATAATGGATGCCGCATTATTGAGAATAGCGCATTTCATCACCTCTCTGGGATGGACTATACTTGAGTTCAAGCTTCCTACATGAGCTCTATGTAGCCCAACTACCTGATTTTTTGTATTAAGCATCAGCACAAGAAGCACTTCCCGGTCTTCATCCGCAATGTAAGAGGCCGCTAATTTTTGAGCATCTTCCGGTGAACGAATGACATACGTTCATTCAGGGTTGTTCATTCGAAATGGAGGAGAAACATGAAATTTATAGTTAAAGCCTTTGATCGAGATGGTCAGGAAATTGAGTTTAAAAATACATTCATTGGTGAAGAAACAGGAGTAACTTTTGAAAATGAAAAAGCAGCTGAAGCATTTATCAAGGGAATCAGGAACAGTCTTCCATCTACTTACCAGTACAGGATTATTCCAAAGGCCGCTGAACAAGATGAATTTTGGTTAAGCACGGGTAAGTTCTGGTGATCAAAATTTAGACCGGGAGATAAAGGAATTAGCTACGATGTGAGAAGGCTTATCGGAAAAAATAAAATTAAAAAGTTCGCTAAATATAAATAAATAACCTTACGGTCTTGATCATCCAACCAAAAGTATTTGGCTAACTGTTCTGATGATGGTTCATTGGAAAACTTCCCTATTGTACTCCTTGTTCACGAGTTAAAAATTCAACAGGCATATGTAGTCTACACCTCAACCCCAAACTCTTTGCACTTCGTGTACAAGGTCTTGCGACTCATTCCGCACGATTTTGCGATCATGTCCATACTCATTCCCGTTACATGACGCTTTCGGACCAACTCAAGAGATTGCTGAACTTCTTTACTGTCTTTAGTGTATTTAGGAGAACGTCCTTTGAAAGCGCCTCGCTCTTTAGCTGCTTGAATGCCATCAAGCTGCCGTTCACGAATCAAGTCAGCTTCGACTCAGCAACAGCAGCTAGCATCGTTACTAACATTTTACCAATCGGTGTTGATGTGTCCACTATTTGACCGCCCATGTTCAAGATGACCAAAGAAATCCCTTTTTCTTTTAAGTGTTCAATCGTATCCAATGCATCCTTGGTGTAACGAGCCATCCGGTCTAATTTGGTGATGACGATCATATCTCCTTCTCCAGCAGACTGCAAGAGCAACTGGAGTTGATCATCGTTATCTTTCCGGCGACCGCTAATTTTCTCTTGATGGGCATGTGGCGGTACCCCTATTTAAATGAAATATCCACGTCTATGATGTAGGAGGAACCACTTTTTGTAGCAACTTCGTTCATACGAATTTTTTATTAAAAGATTCCCTTGTAACAAATACTATCTTTACACCATGACAAATAAGGGAGAAAAACCATGAAAGTATTCGGAGTATTTGTATTCATTCTTTTATTAGCCATTTCACTTAGTGTATTAATGGACATTCTCTTAGGCTTTAAGCTCTCTCACGCATTATTGCATTTACTCAACCCGTTTTGGGTAATAGAACCCGGAGAATATGTATTGATAGCATTTCTTTTATTGATTACAATTGGTCAGCAAATCATGATTATCATAAAAAGGAACAAACAAAATGGATCTAGTTAGCATTCTTCTTGAAACGTTTGCGAATCATGGCAACAACCAGCATTAACAATGGAATAATCAGAAGAAAAATGCTGTGAAGGTAATAAGGTGCAATGATTAGACCTTCTTCAATGTGTTCAGCAAAATTTGAAGCGATGATCATTGATAAAAATACGATAATTATCCCGGTTGGTAACACAATTTGTTGATGGTTTCTTAACTTGAACAAATCGATCATTCCTATGACTGCACCATAAAAATGAATGGACACTTTGAAAAACGTAGTAAACAAAAAAGTCAAGACAGCAATAGCATCAAGCCGTTGTATAAACTCAAAAAGGTTGACTTTTCCGATGGTTGATAACAAAGGAAAAGTCGATCTCTCCACTTCTCCGGCACCAAGAACAACGATATTTAAACTGGTTGTATAAGTTAAGACAAGACCACTTGAAATCATGGCAGAGAGCCAAACTGTTTTAGTTAATTCAGGTCGATTTAGATGAGGAGATACATGCTAAAGATAAACATTTCTCCGAAAGGGAAAAAAGTAGTCATTGGAAATGCTGTCGTAAAGATTGGTTTCCATCCATTTTCCAGAAATGGTTGCAAATTCTGGAGTTGGATGCTGCCTGAAATCCATATTAAAAGATTTCCTATCAATCCAAAAAGGATTATAACGACAATAAATACTTCTGCTGTTCTCCCTAATACTTCAATCCCTAGATAAAGTAAATAGCAAACGGCAAGAATCATTAATATATTGACCGCCAATAACGGTGTTTGTTGCATTGTTGATGCAACAAGTATGTCCCCGAAATCACGTAGATTTCGGGAAACAGCGTACAATAAGTATACGGTGTATAATAAGCCAATTACCCATCCTAGGTATTTACCGAATATTTTCCTAGCATATCCGGTAAACGGCAGATCAGAATATTGACGAAATACAGAGTAGTAAATGAAAAACAAGGCAATTCCACCACACAATCCTAAAAGAATCGCAAGCCAAGCGTCTTTTTTAGCACCTATTCCAAAACTTACGACCACTGCACTTCCAAGTTCAAATATAAACATCATGGAAAATAGTTGGATGACACTAACTTTGGCTTTCTCCATCGTCTTAGAAGACCTCCCTTCGTTACTTGTTATGACTGGGTTTTCATTTATTTTTTTTATATTTTTATCTGCAGCCCTGTTCCACGAATAAACGCTTGTACCTCTACTTTAGTCATTCATCATCCTACTTTCCTATTTTTAATCCTTTTAAGAACGGAGGGGTAGGTTTAGCAAGGGAATAATTATATGCAGAACGATGGCAATGTAATAAGTTATGAATTTACGGTGTAATAAAAGCAACAAAATTTATCGGTGAGTACGAAGGTGAAACTAAGGAAAAAGCAGAAGAAATGGCTTGGGGAAAAGGTTACGTTTCGGTTTGTCATCAATGTTCAAGTGAAATTGAAGATCCTGAGATTGATGAATTTGTAGTAGAAGAAGTTGAAGAAGAGTAATGAACATCTTCTTCCGTTTGTTCTGAAAAATTGGAGGCCATCACCATTGATAAAAAGATAATAATAACCCCAATTGGTAAAACAATTTGTTGATGGTTTTTTAACTTGAACAAATCGACTATTCCAATTAATGCACAATAAAAAAAGATGGATGTTTTAAAAAAACCGTAATCAGTAAGGTCAAAACAACAAAAGCATCAAGACTTTGTAAAAACTCCATAAGATTGACCTTTTCCGATTGTTGCTATCAAAGGAAAAGTCGATCTCTCTACTTCTTCAACACCAAGAACGGCGATATTTAAACTGGTTGTATAACTTAAGATAAACCCGCTTGAAATCAAGGCGGACAGCCACACCTTTTTCACTGATTCAGGTTGATTTAAGTAAGGAAGAAGCATCGTAAAAACAAGCATTTCTGCAAAAGGGAAAATGATTATGTGCTGAAAGGCTGTGGTCAAAATGGGTTTCCATCCATTTTCCAGAAACTGCAAATTATGAAAATCAATATTTCCTGAAACAAAGACCAAAAAATTCCCTGGCAACCCAAAAAAGATTAAGCTGATAATAAATACTTCTGCTGTTCTCCCAATACTTCAATCCCTGGATAAAGTACATAACAAATGGCAAGAATCATTAAGATATTGATTGCCAATAACGGTGTTTCTGTTAATGTCGATGAAAGCAGCAACTCACCGAACTCACACAGATTTCGGGCAGCAATATACAAAAAGAATAGGATGTATAACAATCCAATGACCCACCTTAGGTATTTACCAAATATTTTCCTACCATATCCTGTAATGGTAGATTTGGATACTGACGAAATAAAAATAAATGAAAATTAAGATAATTCCTCCGCACAGTCCTAAAAGAATAGCAAGCCAGGCGTCCTTTTTAGCAGCTATTTCATAACTTTATGACCAATGCAGTCCCCATTTCAAACATAAACATCATGGCAAATAGTTGAATGCCACTAATTTTTGCCTTCTCCATCGTTTTAGAAGAGCTCCCTTCGTTCCTTGTTATGACTGGATTTCATTTATTTCTAATATGTTTGTCTGCAAACCTGTTCTTACTTCATTAAAAACTAAGTGAACAAACAAAATGGGTCTAGTTAGCTTTATGTTTGAAACGGTTGCGAATCATGGCAACAACCATCATGATTAACGGAATGATGATATGCAAAGGAATATGAATGTAAAATGATGTAATATTTTGGCCTTCCTCAATATGTTCTGCAAAATTAGAAGCAATCATTATTGATAAAAAGGTGATAATAATCCCAGCTGGTAAAATAATTTGTTGATGATTTTTTAACTTGAACAAATCGACCATTCCGATTATCGCGGCATAAAAAAAGATGGCGATTTTAAAAAACATCGTAATCAGAAAGGTATAAACAACAAGAGCATCAAGCCGTTGTAAAAACTCCATAAGATTGACCTTTCCGATGGTTGATAACAAAGGAAAAGTCGATCTCCCCACTTCCTCAACACTAAGAACGGCAACATTTAAAGCAGCTGTATAACTTAAAATGAGACCGCTTGAAATTAAGGCAGACAGCCAAACATTTTTCGCTAATTTAGGTCGGTTTAAATAAGGAAGTAACATGGTAAAGACAAACATTTCCGAAAAAGGAAAATAGGTAATCGACGGAAATGCTGTCACTAAGATCGGTTTCCATCCATTTTCCAGAAGCGGCTGCAAATTATGAAAATCAATATTACCTGAAACAAAGACCAAAAAATTTCCTGCTACCCCAAACAAGAGTAACGTGACAATAAATACTTCTGCTGTTCTCCCTACTACTTCAATCCCTAGATAAAGTACATAACAAATGGCAAGAACCATCAAGATATTGATCGCCAATAACGGTGTTACTGGCATTGTTGAGGTAAGCAACAAATCACTAAAGTCACGTAAGTTCCGGGAAGCAGCATACAAAAAGTATACGGTGTATAATAAGCCGATCACCCACCCGATGTATTTGCCGAATATTATCCTAGCATATCCGGTAAACGGTAGGTTTGGATATTGTCGAAATAAAAAGTAATAAACGAGAAATAAGACAACTCCACCGCACATTCCTAAAAAAATCGCAAGCCAAGAATCTTTTCCTGCCCCGCTGCCAAGGCTTACAACAAGTGCACTTCCCAATTCAAACAAAAACATCATGGCAAATAGTTGTATGACACTAACTTTGGCTTTCTCCATCGTCTTAGAAGACCTTCCTTCTTTACTTGTTATGCCTGGACTTTTCCTTTATTTTATATATGGTTTTGTTCGCAAGCCTGACCGTCGAATAAACGCTTGCACGTTTACGTTGACTTCTGTCTTGGGAAAGATTTCATCATTCCATTTTTTCTTGATCTTCTTCCACAATTTTGGATTCTCGCGGTTGATATATTCGCCAAAACGAAAAATATCGGTTTTTTGTTTTTTGGCATCTTTTACAGCCATCATCACTTCGTCTTTTATTTCCTTCTCCATCTGGTTTTCAAGTTTTTCAATGGATGTATGTTTACCGAGATCGATTGGACAATGGACTTCTGCGATGTGGCCTTCTGATCGAACTGTGATCTGAATAACGGGTTTTTTGTTTTTTATTTCCGTTTCAATTTTTGTGTTGGAGCGCATAACGTCCACTGCAATACCCTTTTTTTTCTTTTCACAATTAAGGTCTACAATGGTTTTTGTCAACTCATTATTAATCCATGTAGCACCACGGGCAGCATCTTCATCCAACCATTTTATGAGTTTACCCTTTTTAAACATAGCAAGTCCTCTTATTTCGATCGCTGTCTTTGGAGATATTTGTTGAACGTTTGTTAACTTGTTCCCTTTTTCTGGGTCGCCGGTAATCTGAACGCCCGTTAAATTTGCCCCTTCTCCTCCCTCTAATTGTTGAATGACTTGATCGGCACGGGTACTTGCATACTCTCCCCAGATTTTTGTGGTGGATTCCAAGCCACCAACAATTTTAGCAGAAGGAACATCCTCTAAAGGAGTCGTGATTTGGAGAAGAGTCTTTGCTGTATTATCTCTTACAATTAAAATGGGAAAAAGAGTACGAAATTTCGAATCACGTTCAATCCAATCAAACAAATCTTGAATCCCTTTTTTTCTCGCTAGCTCCTCTCCAATCACCATTAATTGGACATGAGGAAAAAAAAGTTCCTGGGGTGACTTTGGCGCAATTTTTCGGAGTGCCTCCGCAACGGTGCTTCCTGTAGCCGAATAGGTCGTAACAGGAGCCACTGGGGATTTCCCTCCTTGCCCTGACGCACTAGCTATTTGTCCTTCATTTATAATTTGTACTGTAACGAGATATCTGTTTTCCGAATTATTGCCGCCTTTATCAATGCCAATACCGCTTACTATGTCAAGATCTTGTAATTCTTGCCGATCCCAACATCCTGACAGTAATACGGTAGATACAATCATAAAGAGAATGATGAATGGTTTATGTTTCATTAGAATCCCTCTTCGATTCGTTATCCTTTATTTGACCTTCTCTCGGTGACGGGCCCAGATTCTGAGTATTACCTGTCCTCTTTATTTTCGTTTGGTTAATCAATCGAGGACGTTTTGACAAAAACGGCTTTGGGAAGCGAATGATGGTATCTTTCCAATCAGCAAAAATGATGGGAGCAAAGGGAGCCAAATAAGGAATACCAAAGGAGCGAATGCTACAAGTGTGTGCGACTAAAACAATGACTCCGAGTCCAATTCCGTAAAGCCCGAAAGAAGCTGCCAACATCATCATGAAAAATCGAAGTAAACGTGTCGCATCCGTCATCGCAACATGGGGGATGGTGAAACTGGCGATTGCCGTCCCTGCGACCACAATCACCATTGAACTTGAAACAATTCCTGCCGCAACAGCTGCTTCTCCCAATACAAGTGCGCCAACGATTGAAACAGCCTGCCCAATCGGACGCGGCATCCGAACGCCGGCTTCCCGCAAAACTTCAAATGTAAATTCCATTAACAAAGCCTCTATAAATACCGGAAATGGAATTCCGTGCCGCTGTGCTGACAGACTAACTAATAAAGGCGTTGGAATCAATTCCGGGTGAAACGTAAGAAACGCAATAAAAAGGGACGGTCCAAGAAGGGTTATTAAAAATGAAACAACTCTTAGAAGTCTCAAAAAACTGGCCATATACCAACGCATATAATAATCTTCGGCCGTTTGAAAAAACTGATTCCATGTCGCTGGTAAAATTAAAGAACCCGGTGTCCCATCAACAAAAATAGTGATACGTCCTTCCAGTAAATTTCCAGCCACAACATCCGGGCGTTCCGTTATCAATAGGGTTGGCCAAAGTGTCCATGTGTCGTCATTAATCCATTCTTCGATTGTATTGGAACCAATAATCTCATCTACTTCCATTTTATCCAGCCGTTCTTTTACTTCGGTAAGAAGTTTGTCATTGACAATCCCTTTTACATATATAATGGCTACATTTGTTTGTGTGATCTTCCCTAGCTGCATGGTTTCAACCCATAAATTAGGGCTTTTAATTCTGCGTCGAACCATGGCTGTATTGGTAATAAGCGCCTCAACAAAGCTCTCTTTAGAACCTCGGACAGCAGGTTCTATCGTAGGTTCTGTAATGGCTCTTAATTCTCCGCCTTCTGCCGCACAGCTAATGGCATGATTCCAGCCATCAATCAAAAGAATGGATTTTCCAGATAAGATGGAAAGCAACATCTTGTTCCAGTCCGTTATGTCCTCAACTTTCCCAACTGTTAAGATATTCTCTTTAATGTATGTAAATAATTGGCTCGGTGATTGGGGATCAACACTTTCAGTATTGTTAACGTTACCCATTAGTCTTTCTATGATAGCACTACCAATGATATCTTTATCTGCTAACCCATTTATATAAATAAGCGCAACTTTATGCATGGAAGGTTTTCCCATTTTAAATTCACGGATACCTAGGTCACCGCTGTTCCCTAAAGCTTCCTTAATATTTTTAAGGTTTTCATCTAAGTGTCCACTAAGTTCCTCTTTGTTTGAGGTTATTTCTGTTTCCTCAAACTGCAGTGTTTGCTTTCTTTTTTTTCGCTTTTTTGTTAACCGATTCCATGCACTGTTCATTTTCTTATACACTCCAAGTTTATAGTGTTACTGAAAGAAGTGTTCGATGTGTTCCCTAGTTTTTTAGCATATCTATTTTCCAGTTTTTTATACGTTTAAGATATCTATCCATACTTAAAGGGATTTCTAATACGGTCACTCATTCCTCGAATCTTTTCCATACCCCCTTTTACAGCTGTTTATTGATGTTAAATGGTCATGAATGTTTTGTTCTCTTATCCATTGTTTCACCTTAAACATTCGAAGGTCGAAGGCTATTTGCAATAATCCAGTTAGTCGATATTGGAAGAAATCATTTTTTTTGAGTTTCATAAGAGCTTCTTCATAAGAAGAAAAGCCGAGCTTTTGAAAAAGAAACCAATCTAATGTCCGTTTGATGTTCTTGGGATTCTTCCAATAATTCATTGGAACGTTAGCCAATTCGTATGGTTGAAAATGACCGGGATACACAGCCTTAATGACTTGATAAGGCGAATCACCAAAAGAACCGAAAATACCAGTAAGTCCATGTTCTTTAAAAAAAAGTTCCCAGCTTTTCCCCGATATATAGCATTGGGGCTTCATCCATTTCGCCTTCACCGATTACAACAGTTCCTTTCATAAGGAATTGTATTAAACAAGTCACGCATGCTTTGTGTTGCTGCATCATCTGCTTCTTCTTTTTTTCCTCTTCCCATCACCCGATGTTTGGAGTTTTCTTCTTAATTTTCAAAAATCAGAAAAAAACATTGTAATCTTACATTCTTCGACCTTATTTCTCTTTTCCTTTGTTAATCAAACGTTTGTTTAGTTTTGGTATGAACCCTTGCATATAAAGGACTTTTCTATTCTAGAAGCAAAAAAATTGTCGAGATTAGGATACGATTAAATAGCATTTTGTAGTTAATACAGATATCTAACTTTCAAAGTCTTATTCATATAAATAGTTTCGATTTAATAAGGAAGAGTGTTTTATGTTTGAACTGTTCGGAAGTAAACCACGGAGAAGAATAGGAAGATAGGGAGATTTCTTAATTCACGAGGAATAAACCAAGAATGCTTATCAGGCAAAAAAAAAAGCCGTCCTCCTATCAGAATGGTGTTTATCTATTTCAATACAATATATTAAAGCCTCCCAAGTAATTTTTAAAGTACTCGTTTTTGAAATTTATTAACTAATGAAATATACCATTAATTTAACAATGAAAAAAGGCCTTAGGAAAAACGCCTTAAGGCTATTGAAAAATATGTAATTCTATGTATTTTTTATGATTAGATTCACTTGATTGCGGAGGTTTGATTTGAAAATACGACCTTCGGGTTATGAGCCCGACGAGCTACCGGACATAAAAATCGCTGCCAGGATTTTTTCCGAAATCGGAGAGATAGATCGATTTAATTCTGCCAAGAAACTTGCTGAATTCGCCACGCCTTATACATGGGCTGTTCAAAGGGTAATCGGGATAATCTTATTCCACGTAATAAAAGACTACGAGAGTTTTATGACAAGAAACGAAAAGAAGGAAAACCCTTTAGAGTAGCTATCATTGCCTGTGTAAATTAGCTCTTACATTGTATTTATGCCTTACTAAAACGTAGAACTACTTTCCAAGATGTAGCTTAGAAACCAATATCTAACTATATACAACAAAACCTTCCCATAAAAGAAATAAGGAAGGTTATTTGGCATGGACATTTTTAGTATATCATGACGTTTTTAAACTTTTTATAGAAAAATGTTGAAAACTATTAGCTGCTTTAGCTCAAATTTAAAATCACTACTATAGTTAAATAATTTCGATACCTAATTCCATATACTTGTTTAAATTATGACTTAGTGGACCGTCTTCCGTAATTAAGTAATCAAGTTCTGAAACGGGACCAACCAAGTAATTGGAAATAGTATTAAGTTTACTTCTTGTTACTAGGGTTGCGATTTTATTTGAACTTTTAATCATCTGACGTTTAACATGAGACTCTTCTATATGAGGGATGCTGACACCAAAGTCAGGGTGCAGGGAATACACTCCTAAAAAACAGAGATCGGCTCTAATATTTTTAAGCACTTCAATTGCATCTAATCCTACAGTCACAAAAGATTCCTTAAAAAAGGTTCCACCCAAAAGGATGATATCTGTATTTGGATGTTTTGATAATGCCAAACTAATAGAGGGACTATTCGTAATAATGGTCCCTTTAAACTCCATTGGAATTTCTTGAGCAAGAAAAAGATTTGTTGTACTTCCATCTATTAAAAGAACTTGTCCATCTTTAATAATCTTCACTGCTTTTAAGGCCAATTCTTTTTTGGCATCTATATTTTCTTCCGTTCTTTCAGAAAAGGTTAAAGCGCTCGCAGATGCAGGAAATGCCCCGCCGTGTACTCTTTTGAGAAGACCAAATGAATCCATTTCCCTTAAATCTCGTCTAATTGTGTCCTCGGAAACATCCCATTTCATGCTTAATTCTTTAGCAACGACTTTCCCTTCTTTTTCAAGTATTTGTAAAATTTTGCTTTGTCGTTCTTTTCTTAGCATAACAATGATCAGCCTCCGTGTTTTTGCATGTTTTTTCTTATATTATATAATTTTTTCTTGAATTCACCAATTTTAAAAAAAATCCGGCAAAATTCTTCTTGTTTTTTCTTGTTTATAAAGATAAAATATTCTTAAATACGAAAAAACCGGCTTTAAAATGCAAAAACAAGAAATCCTTTGAGGCAAGAAACCTAATACCGACATTTTGTACTAATTTAAAAATTACATGAATAAAAAGGAGGAAAAAAATATGAATAATAGTATTGAAACACTAGCTATAAATACGATTCGCACCTTATCTATTGACGCGATCAATAGTGCTAATTCCGGTCATCCAGGCCTACCTATGGGGGCTGCTCCAATGGCATATGCACTATGGGCGCATCATCTAAATCATAATTCTGCAAATGCAAAATGGTTTAATCGAGATCGATTTATTCTTTCTGCCGGACACGGATCTAGCTTGTTGTATTGTTTGCTTCATTTAGCTGGGTACAATGTATCTTTAGAAGATTTAAAAAGTTTTAGAAAGCTTAATAGCAAAACACCTGGTCATCCCGAATTTGGTCACACAGAAGGTGTTGAAGCGACAACTGGGCCTTTAGGGCAAGGAATTGCAAATGCAGTAGGAATGGCGATGGCTGAAGCGCATTTAGCTGCAAAATTCAATCGGGATGTATACCCTGTAATTGACCATTATACATATGCTTTAGTTGGCGATGGAGATCTAATGGAAGGCATCTCTTATGAGGCCATGTCTATGGCCGGCCATATGAAACTAGGAAAATTAATTGCATTATATGACTCAAATGATATTTCTTTGGACGGTGAATTAAACCTTTCATTTTCAGAGGACATTCAAAAAAGAACAGAATCTGCTCATTGGCAATATTTACGAGTAGAAGATGGCAATGATGTAGCTGAAATCTCAAAAGCTATTACATTAGCTAAACAAAATACAAACCAACCAACCTTGATCGAAATTAGAACCACTATCGGTTATGGAAGTCCCAAAGTTGCAGGAACAAACAAAGCACATGGAAATCCCCTTGGAGCAGAAGAAGCTCGTGCAACAAAACAGGTATATGGCTGGCAATATGAAGAGGATTTCTTTGTACCGGAAGAAGTTAAAGCCCATTTTGAAGAACTAAAACAAAGAGGAATTAGTCAAGAACAACAATGGAATGCATTATTCCAGTCTTATCAAGAGACATATCCTGAATTAGCGAAGGAACTGCAACATGCCATCACGGGAGAAGTTTTAATTAATGCGGAAGACATCCTGACATTTGATACAGGTAAAACAATTTCAACTCGTGTAGCCAGCGGAGAAGCTATTAACCATTTTGTAAAATCAGTTCCTTCTATTTTTGGAGGAAGTGCGGATCTTTCTCATTCTACAATGACAGATATAAAGGAAGACGCAGCATTCGCGGTAGAATCATTTAGCGGACGGAATATCTATTTTGGTGTCCGGGAACACGCAATGGGAGCGGCTGGCAATGGTTTGGCTCTTCATGGCGGGGTAAAGCCATTTGTAAGCACATTCTTTGTTTTCAATGATTATCTCAGACCATCAATTCGTCTGGCAGCCTTGCAAAAGCTTCCAGTCACTTATGTATTTACTCATGATTCGATTGCGGTTGGTGAAGATGGTCCAACTCATGAGCCAATTGAGCAGCTAGCTTCTCTTCGTGCGATCCCAGGGCTAACCGTAATTCGCCCATCAGATGCAAACGAAACGGCAAGTGCTTGGGCTTATGCACTACAACAAATAGACGGTCCGGTTGCCTTGGTACTAAGCCGTCAAAACCTGCCTGTGTTCCAAGAAACACAAGCCAATTTAGACAACCTTTCTAAAGGAGCTTACGTATTAACGCAAACAAATGACCAACCAGAGGTTATTTTGATCTCTACCGGTTCAGAAGTGTCATTAGCCATTAACGCGAAAGCTGAACTTGAAAAGGAAAATGTTTCGGTTCGCGTTGTCGCAATGCCAAGCTGGGAACTTTTCGATCGTCAACCGAAAGAATACAAAGAGCTTGTCTTCCCTGCTTCTATTACGAAGCGTGTGGCACTAGAAATGGGTATCTCTCTTGGATGGGAACGCTATGTAGGATCAGAAGGGAAAGTATTATCTATTGAAACATTCGGTGCTTCAGGAACGGGCGCTGCAGTCATGGAGCTATTTGGATTTACGACAGAAAATGTTGTTCGAACTGCAAAAAGGCTACTGCAATCTTAAAATGGAGGAAATATACGATGAAATTATTTATTGATACTGCAAATCTTGTTGATATTAAAAAGGCATATAAAATTGGCGTTTTATCTGGTGTTACAACCAATCCTTCCCTAGTTGCTAAGGAAGGCGTAAAATTCGAAGACCGCATTGAAGAAATCTGCCAAGCAGTTCCACAAGTAGAGTCTGTTTCCGCTGAAGTAACTCCAGAAGCCATTACAGCTGATGAAATGATTGCCCAAGCTGAAGAGCTTATTAAAATTAACGGCGGAGATGAGAAAATTACAATCAAGCTTCCTATGACTTTAGCTGGCTTAGAGGCTTGCCGTTATCTTGCTGATAAAGGCGTTAAAACAAATGTCACACTTATCTTTACAGTAAACCAAGCACTATTAGCAGCTCGTGCTGGTGCAACGTATGTATCTCCATTTTTAGGCCGCTTAGATGATATTTCCGAAGACGGTGTCCAATTAGTATCAAAAATAGCTGAATTGTTCCGCATTCATAATTTCGGCACACAAATTATTGCAGCATCTGTTCGTCATCCGGATCATGTAACTCGTGTAGCAATGGCAGGTGCACATATTGCAACGATTCCATTTTCAGTCATTGAGCAAATTTCTAAACATCCACTTACTAATCAAGGAATCGAAAAATTTGCTGCTGATTGGGAAAATACTCTTAAAAACTAAGTTAATTAAAAAACACGACAGGAGAAATTCATCCCTGTCGTGTTTTTACCCACTACAGTTCTACGATATATACCCTATAGTTTATGCATAATTATCTCTAACTGCTTTATTTAAAAGGCCTATGCTGCGGTCTAAATCTTCTTTGACTTGCTTCTTATACCGTCTAGCTTCATCCTTATTGGCAATTTCATATACTTTAAGCTCTTGGCGCTTTGACCCCTCTTTTATAATGCGAGACCTTGTGATGATTCCATCATCCAGCAGTTCGTGCAATCCTTTGTAAACTTCAGAATGGTTGGGCTTATAATCAAAGTGTTTAAATGTTTTATAAAAATCGTCCAACATCTCTTGGCCGTATGGTCTCCCCTGCTCGATCCACGAGAGCAAATACAGCTTTATAAACGCACGTTGCTTGATTAAAAAGTTATCTCGGTTGCGTGATTTTACCTCTTTTTCTTTTAATATATTATCCTTCAAAATAAACCCTCCTTGCTGACCGTTTGGTGGTGTTGCTTGAATTATAAACCATACGTTGTCCGGGCGTATATATAATAGTTAATGTGAATTTAGCACATATTGAAATTAGAAAATTGTATTGCAGCCACAAGTAGATCTAGAGCTATAATTTCTATTTGGTCACGATTTATTTGTGTATTTTTACTTAGCATTTCATCCACCTCAAGTAAATTACTATACTTAAATTTTACAAAAAAACTGCCGGCAAACTCGATATTCTTCGAATTTGTCGAGAGTCTGATGGCTCCCTACCTGGAGCCTTTGACTGCGGCCCTTAAATTAATCAACAGTTACAAAACCACTTCAAAAGGTACTCGGCATCTCTCAGCAAGTAGGATGCCATCTCATTTGAAATGTGCTCTTGCTGGATTGCGCTTTTACTTAGTTCAGGAAGCTTTGTAGGTCATTATTTTGCAACTTCTGTAGGAGGCTGTTGGCTATTCCTTCATTATCGATTGATCCGTTGGTTTGAAACAGATCTATAGGCTTTTCTAACGACGAAATGCTTGTCGTCGTCTTAAACGATAAAGTTGCCGAAGCAGGATTTCCTGCCTGAAATTGTATGCATATCTTGTAAAATTGGTTTATTTTCTACGCAAATGATATCAGCTATAAGACAGAAAGAATTTTTTTATTAAATAGATTCAGGTCATACCCCACAAAACTATTAAACAAAAAACCCTGTCAGATATACTGACAGGGAAGTTAACAGAAAGTTCACAAGGTTGTATTTTTTTTCTTGCAGGTACTGGTCTTTTTTCTTTTGATATTCCCTGTCAACAATAGTACGAAGAAAGGCACTGCTGTTTCTTTTTCTACCATTCGGCAGACAATTTACAAAGTTATACAATTCTTTTTGCTCTGGATCATCCGTGTTTAGAACAAGAGTAATCTTCTTTATTCCCGTCATTTTTTTACTCCCCTTTCGGAACGAATTCAGATGTAGTTCATATATCCGACCTATATCAGAAAGAGATCCTACCCTGTGATAAAAGCCTATGCACTACCGTTTGTCTAAGTTTCATCATCTATGAGAAAAAATTTCAGAGATGAAACTTTTGTATAAGCTATGAAATTTTTGTCAATGCTTGAGCTATAAATAAAATAGCACTTAGGAGAGTGGAAGCTTTGAAGTGGTTTGGCATCGGGAAAGAAAGGTCAAAACTGGGGCGATATATTGATCAGCACGGCATTAGTCAAAAGGAGTTAGAGAGATCAGGAGTTAGTAGAGCTACAATCAGCCGTTTATGTTCTGATGAAGACCATCAACCAACTATGAGTACAGCCAGAAAGATCATTAATTTTCTTAAAAAACTGGATCCGAATGTGGATTACAATGACTTTTTTGACATGTAGGAGTGGTTATCGATGAGCATAGATGAATTAAATAAAATTATTGCTGTCAAAAAGATGGATTTAGAGGAATGTGAACAAGAACTTAATAATCGTTACTACCCTTCTATAGTAAGGATGGCAATGATGAATTACATATCAGTCCTACAAGAACAATTAGATAAATACAATAACGATCATATTAATTTGTAAATATTGACAAAAAAAAGGTGCCTATTAGTGCCTTTTTTTATTTTGACATTTGAATCCAGATAAATGGCTCATTTTCTAAAATTCATGACAAAACAGCACTTATGTTCATAAAAAAAGTACCCTAATTAGGCTGTTCATGTATTTCTTCCTCTTTCCTTAAGCTCAAATCAAATTGAATTTGCTTTAATTATCTTGGTATTGCATAGGCATATTCTAATATTATCTCGGTAAACTTGAATAAAGATTTCACCAAATCATCGGCAAATTTAACATCATCGCCATGTGTAGCCTCGTTACCAATATCTTTAATTATTTTAGACATTTCCGAAAGAATAGGTGGAACCACACTGTTATCCGCTAAATATTTCAGTTTATGATACAAGCCCTTCCCTTCCGCATCTTTATGCTAACACATTCTTTCGAGTGTTCTCCTTAACGCAAGTGCCGTAATAGCTCCATCAATATTTCTAGTTTTATGTGTTGCCTTAAAAGATTCTTTTACTCCTGATGGTAACCTTTTTATTTGTGGATCTACGGAAGGATATAATATCTTTTTGGTCCAAATCGGGATGCCATCATAGTTACACTCAAAAGAACTAGATGAGATTTGTTCCAATGTGAATAAACCAGGTTCATAATCAATTTCTGGATTATCCAGCTTATGTGTGTTTATTAACACCATCTGTGTTGTTTCTGGCATTTAATTAATGGATGTCTTGGTAGTATGTTCATTTATCTTTATGAATCTTTTCTCAAAGTGAAACTGTATAGATACTAATATTAATACATATTTGTGAAGCTGTGCTTACTGCACTAACGGGGCAGGTTAGTTGTGCGAGATGTTTCTAGCTTAAATGGAGGATGGTCACATTTCTCTGGCAAAGGCTAGACAGTTCCTGTCGGAACTAAAGGATTATATCGAAGATTCAAATGATGGGGTAACGCCCTGAAGGGTTCTCTCTTAGTCGAATAGCACTAGATTTGGTAAGAATGATAGTGTTATAAGCTCGGCGAAAAGGCGTGAGAAATTACCGTAGCAGTTCGGCTGCCGAAAGCCTACTCGATGGAGTGGTGTAATTCATGATGCTTGAGTTGAATGAATATGGTGAGAATGCGGTTAAGTCTAAAAGTAAAAGGCTAAGCTGACGAACTTCTGAATGTACGGGTCTAAACCTGCAATACATAGAAATGTGTATATCACCAAATTGTGAGGTTAGCTGTGGGTGAGTAAGAATAACTAATATAAAAATCCATGATACGTTACAGGCGTATGAGTGCTAACAGGCTTAAAGGAAGCACCTAAGTTCATTCCATAATAGGTATAATTCAACATTGTAAGCTGATAACGTGGAGGGCTTACTACTGAAGAAGCGTTGACAAGGAAAGCAATAATGATATTAGTTACTGTATAACTTGTCTCTGTATCAGTGAAAGTGGTGGCACAGTACCAATGAAATGTCTAATCAACATGGAGGGATAGCCACTAGACTAATGAAGAATCATTCAACCATGTAAGAAGGCAAATCTTTATCGGTTAATAGGTTCTTGTGAGACTAATAGAGGTTCACCTCCTACGGGAGGCACCGACTTATTAAAACGGAAGAATTGAGACACGGAAGGGGCTACGATTTCTGAAGTGTTGATGATTAATTCGAATTGGATTAGTTGGAACGCCGTATGAGGTGAAAGTCTCATGTACGGTGTGAACGGGGGGAAAAGGGAGCGATAACTTCAAACCCTTACCTATCTGTATTAAGAAGAAACCATTATGTGTCCTTCGAATAAAGTGATAAATTAAGCACAAAATGAATAGAGAAATAAATACCGTAATATAAATAAGATGAAATGTAGGAGTGAAAGTATGGATAAAAACAAAGGGAAAACACCAAATGTTTCAGGAAGTTTTCAAGTGATTGAAGATGACCGAAAAGAAACTATTGAGGAATTGAGAAAAGACAACAAATTAGATGAAGAAACGGAATACTACGCGCGAATTTTTATGGAAGATTAGGCGTTTCTTTCAACAAGCGGATTGTAATACTTGAAGAGCTGGCTGCTATTGCTGGCTTTTTGTTATTCAACTAAAGTGGCAGTTTTGCGTAAAATGAACTTACATTAACTCTTAATGAATATTTAAAAAAGCAGGTGGAACTTTAAAAGAAAGGAGTTTGAATTAATATGTCATTTAAAAATAAGTGGATAATCAATATAGCAATGATCATACTTCCTTGGTTGACATTACCTTTTTTAGGGGTACGTAGTATTAAGAGATTTCTACCTTCATCAATCCTAATTGTTGTGTTAGAAGCAATTAATGTTCAACTAGGAAAAAGAAGGAAATGGTGGTTTTTTATAATAAACAAAATCGTATATTACAAATGAATTTCCTTTTAATTTAGGTCCCTTTCTTGTAGGTTCTATGTGGATATTAAAGTGGACATATGGAAGTTTTAAAAAGTTCATATTACTTAATGCAATTATAGATGGTTTCTTTGCTTTTTTTATAGTTAGGTTAACAGAGAAATTAAAAGTTGCTAAATTAGTTCGATTAAATAATTTCCAATTTTTCCTTTATTTCTTTTACAAGGCTTTTTTGTAATATGGGTTTCAATACATTATTGAGGATAAAAAGAATAAATAAAAGACTTGTGAACTAATTCACTTAAAGTAAACCAGCTAATAGTTTGTCAACATTTTTCAATAAAAAGTTTAATAACCTCATGCTAATTGAATAAAATAAAAAGGAAATAGAACCTAATTTACATAAAAAACGACTCTAAATTTACATTTTTGAATTTAGAGTCGTTTTTTTGGTTACAGCCATTGATTCTTTTCAAAAAATCCGAAAGATTTTCAGTGCCCTCCGGTTTTTGCCCTATTTTTCTTACATTAAATTCACTACATGAAGTACCTAATGTCATTCAATCACGTTACATAGGAAGTCCGGTTCAAGAATAACTTCTCGAATTTTGACATCTATAATAACCGAAAAAGAGATGAAGATAATCTTTACACTTAAAAAGATAACTTGGCAGAAGTCAATTTCTAGGCTCCAATAACTCAGATTTTTGAGTCGAATGCCTTTTTTGTTTTCTCTTCGTGATTTTCTTTTTTATTATGACAATGACAACCAACAAGAAAGGAATAACCATAAATAAAGGGATATAGAGTATGTAAGGTACAATGGCAGCTCCTTCCCTATGCTCTACAGAGTTGTCAGCCATTAATATCGACATGGCAATGATAGATGCAGCCATTAGGGGAATCATAAACTTATTAATAGAAGTCATTCTAATCAGATTTGAAAACCCTTCAACAGCAGCATATAGAAAAATAGTGATTTTAAAATATCCGCCAATAATCAATAGAATTATTCCAATAGGATCCAAACGTTGAAAAACTTCACCTATCTGAATTCTTCCAATAGTCTCCATTAAAGCAAATGGGCTTTTTGTTGCAGTGTAGGAGCCAATAACACTTATGATAATGGTCGTTACAATAATCAAAAGAATGCCGCTGAAAACTAAAGCTAAATATCCAGCAATGACCCCATCCTTTTGTTTATTCAATAATGGGAAAAAAATAGTAAAAACAATCGTTTCCCCGAAAGGAAAAGACAGAACCGACGGGAAAGCAGATTTAAGTACGGGTTTCCATCCAGCTTCAAGGACTGGCTGTAAGTTTTCCAGCTTTGGAAGATCGCTGAAAAAAGTAAAAAGAATAAACAAAAATCCAAAAAAGATAAACCAGGGAAACATAATCTCAGCTGTTCTAGCAATTACCTCAAACCCCAAATAACAACCAAAACAAATGGTCAGCATCATCACAATCATTACAACTGATATTGGTGTTTCATATAACACGGTTGTTAATAAAAGTTCACCGAATGTTCTTAAAATTCTAGCAGCAATGTATAGGAATAAGCAAATATAAATAATTGCTAGAATCCTGCCGATAACCTTACCAACAATTTTTTCAAGAAAATTAGTTAAAGATAAGTCGGGAAATTGCAAGTAAAGATATACATAAAGAGAAAATAACCCAATTCCTCCTATCATCGATAATAGAATCACTAACCAGGCGTCCTGTTTAGCATCCAAACCTAATCCAACCACCACTGAGCTACCGATTTCAAATAAAACGATTAAGACAAAAAGCTGAATCGGTTGTAATTTGCTTTGGACCAATGAGTCAGCCTCCTTTAATCGTTACTTAGCCTGATGAATGATTAGACGTTTTGGGAGAGGGGCGTTTTCTTTTAATTTTTCCAATTACCACCAAAAATAGTGGCAGAAAAAAACAAATCATTAAGGAAAACGGTGTCAGCGTTGTCGCTATATAGTTACTAATATGTACTACATTTGGATGCATAAAAATAGAAAAGGGAATGATTAAAAAGGCTAAGGGAAAAATAAGGATTTTATAATCCTTTAATCCAAATAATTGTGCTAATCCAAGAGTGAGCCCATAAAAGCAAATCGTCAGCTTGAAATATATGGTGAAAATCCAAATAATCGCTACAATCACTTCAACCCGTTCAAAAAAATTTCCAATGCTTATTTTTTTTCCTAATATATAAGTAGGATAGGCTTGTCTTGAGGTAAAGTCAGATCCCAATACTAAAATACAGAATAGGACAATAATGGATAAGATGAAGCCGCCCATAACAGTACCTTTATAAAAGGCTTTTTTTATTTCTGATTTTTCCGTAACAAAAGGTGTTATCATTAATAAAATGTGTAACTGTAAATAAGGAAGACCCAAATGGTGATAGGATCCATTTATAATTGGTTTTATACCGTCTCCTAAAATAGGTTGAATATTTTCTAATTTGATCTGTGGGATAAGTAATAAGAATAACATCAACAGCAGTAAGACGATCCATGGGAAAAAGATTACCGCTGTACGGCAGATAACTTCTAATCCTAACCGGACACCGATTAAGCTAGTCAATAGAAACAAGATCATTATTACTTGAATAGGTGTTTCAACCATTACTTGCGTTGTAAAAAAATCACCAATCCCTCTATATCCTCCCGCAGTAATATGAAAAACATAAAATAGATAGAAAACTGATACTAATTTTCCAAGCCATTTTCCTAATATTTTCTCATATACTTCTACATAAGTCATGGATGGGAATAGGGAAACGAACTGGTTATAGACAAAGATAAATAGTAAGCTAGGGAGAAGGGTTAAGGCAGCAGCTATCCAGGCATCCTGTTTGGCTATTGTTGCAAGTAAAGCGGGTATATGAAGGATGGCGGTTCCAACAGTAAAGGTAAATACGATAATAGTAAATTCGCCTGCATTAATTTTCCCTTCCTCAAGCATATCGATTGTACACCTCCCTATGACAGAATCCGTTCGAAGTAAGAAGTTACCGGACTAAAAAATTTCGTTATCCAGTCTAACGGTGTTGGAATGGGAACATCTTTGCTTAATAGAATCGCCAGTGTAATACCTGTTGAAAGCAATAGAAAATAAACAATCATTTCTCGCCACCATTTTTTTTTCACAAGGGGCGGAATTTCGAAGAAAGAAATAATCGCCCCGATAGATAAAATTCCGACTATGGACCACATCGATTATTACTCCTCAATATCCTTTTGAAATGATTCTGTAATCGTGCCTAATTGACGAATCTCCGCTTTTACGTTTACGGTTACTTCCAATTTTGCAAATTCTTGATCCCAATTTTGTTGCAGACGTTTCCAAGCTTTCGGATCAGCCCGGTGAATCACTTCCCCGAAACCAAAGATATCGCTTTGATAATCCTCTTGGACCTTTTTAATCGCTGCATCAATTTTATCTTTAATTGAGTTTTTGTATTTTTTATTTAATTCTTTGATTTTTTCAGGTTTAGATAAATCGAATTTGCACGCTACTTCACCCACATTTCCTTCTGAAGTAACATTGATAGAAATTTTCGGTTTCCCTTTCTCCATTTTCCCCTTGACGTTTGTTTTTGAACGGGTGGTGGCAATCGTAATTTTGCCGTCTTCACAGGGGAAAGTAACCGCTGAAGTCTGTACATTATCGGTAATATAATTAAAGCCTTTACTTTCGTTCTCATTTAACCACCCGATAAGCTTATCGCTTTTAAATACTCCAATAGAGTCGATTTTTAAGCCTGTTTTTGGTGAGACATCTTGAACATTCGTGAAGGGACTTCCAGATTCTGGGTTCCCATATACGTAAACTCCTGTAAGTACAGGTTCTTTCCCTTTACTAACAATACTGGTTATTAATTCATCAATTGTAACGGTCTTTGTCGGTGCCCATGCTTTTCCTGAAGTTTCCAAGGCATTGGAAATTTTAGCTGCTGGGTTTTTTTCGAGAGCCGTTTGGACATTAAGAATATCGTAAGCTTTAGATTCCTTCGCCACAGTAAGAAAAAAATCAGAACGCATTTCATGATGCCGGGAAAGAACATCGAGGACCTTTCCTATTCCATCTTTAGCCAATTCCTCACTAATAACAACTTCACGGAGATGGGCTACATAAATTCTTCTTGGTACATCCGTTGATAATCTTCTCATTGCATCAAAAATGGTGTCTCCAGTTTTCATAAATCTGATCACTTCCGTGCGACCGGTACCGGTTTTACCTGCAATTTCACCAGGATTAACAATTTGGACAGAAACAAGATACCCATCCTTTGATTTATCAATCCCTATCGCAGAGACAATGGCGATCTCATTCAGTTCTTTTTTGCTCCAACAGGCGGTTAGAAGACTACTTATTAAAAGGAACATAATGAATAAGCTTATGATTTTTTTCATTTTACTACCTCTCTCATGCTTCCCATATTAATTCGATGGTTTCGGAGAAGGTGTATCTTCTCTTTTTATGTCTTTCTGACTTATCAAGCGAGGTCGTGAAAATAATGACCAATGTGGCATGCGAATGATACTGTCTTTTTGATCCTTTAAAATAAATGGTGCAAAAGGAGCTAAATAAGGGACCCCAAATGACCGTAAGCTGTTGAGATGAAGGACCATCACTATTAGACCTAAGATAATTCCAACTAATCCAAACGACGCTGCTAGTAACATAAACAAAAAGCGAAGAATCCGAACGGAAATAGACATATTAAAATTCGGTGAAACAAAGCTGCTAATGGCTGTTAAGGAAACGATAATGACCATAGATGCAGAGATGATCCCGGCTTCTACGGCTGCTTGTCCAATAACTAATGCACCCACAATGGAAATGGATGAACCTACGGCTCTAGGTAATCGCACCCCTGCCTCACGTAAGACTTCAAATGTTAATTCCATCATCAATGCCTCAACTAGGGCGGGAAAGGGAACCCCTTCACGCTGGGATGCTAAACTAATGAGTAATTGAGTAGGCAGCATCTCTTGATGAAACGTTGTAACAGCAATAAAGAGTGATGGAGTCAGCAGGGCAAGGAAAAATGATATATATCGAAGTAATCGAATTAATGTGGCGATATCAGCCCGTTGATAGTAATCTTCACTTGCTTGGAGAAAATGCACAAAAAGTGCAGGTACGACAAGGACAAATGGTGTTCCGTCAACAAGAATCGCAATCCTTCCTTCTAATATTGCTGCAGCTACAGCATCGGGACGTTCTGTATTATAAACGGTTGGAAATGGAGTGTAGGTTTTATCTTGGATCAGCTCTTCAATATAGCTGCTTTCAAGAATCGCATCGATGCTGATTCGATTTAACCGGCTTTGTACCTCCGCAACCGTTTTATCATTGGCAACGCCTTTTAAGTACATTATCGCAACGTCAGTTTGTGTCTTCGTCCCGATTTGTTGTGTTTCAATCCATAGATTCGGATCTTTTATTCTCCGACGTATTAATGCAGTATTTTTCCGGAGCGTTTCTGTAAATCCATCCTTTGGACCTCTAACAACAGTCTGGGAAGAAGGCTCCTGCACACCACGGTCAGCCCAATGTCTTAAACTAATAGAAATTGCCTGTGAATAACCATCAATAAAAAGAATGGAATCCCCGGATAACAAGTGGAAAAAAAGCTTCTGAAAGTCATAAATATCACTTATCCCTGCCACAGGAAGAGATTGAGTTTTTACCAAATTAAAGAGATTTGATCTATCAAAAACCATTGAATCTAGCTCAGCATTACGTATTTCAAACATTAGGGTGTTAAGAACAAAATCTTGAAGCTCAGCTGAATTTGTTAATCCATCTGTGAAAATGATCGCAATTTTAATTTCACCATTTTGTCCAGCTTGAAATTGCCTTATGACAATGTCTGTACTATTTCCAACTGTTTTTTTTATATAGTCTATATTCTCTGTAAGGTCTGAAGAAATATCGATGTTTTTTTGGGTTAGTGAAGATTGGTTTTGGTATTGAGTTTGTTTTTTTATTTTGAACTTTTCTTTAGCTTTTCCTTCGCTTTTATTTTTAGGTTGACTAGGTTCTTGATTTTGAGCCGAATCTTGATCCTGCTCCTGTTCTTGAATTTGATTTTGATCTTGGCTCGGTAGTCCACTTTGATCATGATTATTTTGTTGTTTTTTTAATTTCTCATCTTGTTTATCTTGTACTAATTTTTTAATCGGACTAGGAATACGGGTTTTCATTACCACCCTCCTCAAGACCTGTGTGTATGTTTTTATATTTCACTATAAATGGTAAATTATCCATTCCTGCTAAAAAATTACAGGGTTTTTTGCAATCAGAAGCTTATATCGTAAAAAAGCATTTCTTTTGATAAAATGATGAGAACATGGAATTTAGGAGGTTCTGACCATGCTGAACCATATTGAAATTTATGTATCCGACCTTAGAAAATCGATTGAGTTTTGACAATGGCTGCAATCTTAATTAGGTTACGAGCAATATCAGATGCGGGAAACCGGGATGGGCTCAACCATGGTTAGACGCAACTCTTCATAGTATTAAAACACGTAATCTTACAGGAACACCGAATGCCGAATATGTTCCTGACAATCTTGTGAAGGGGCGTATAGCAATCGTTGGAGATGCTGTACATCTACCTGCACCACTAACTGCATCGGGATTTAATGCTTCATTACATGGACAATCTTTCAGTGGGTCTTTTGGACGATAAATGAGGAAATTAGAATAGAGATAGAGTGGGACTTTGTTAAAAAGGAAACAAGAGAGAAAACCTAATAAATAATAGCTATATGTTTAGCAATAGAAGTAGATTGTTAAGTATTTCACTTAAACTAAAGGGTGCTTTTGCACAATAACTAAAATTATCATTGAGCCGAAAATATGCAAGTTTTTATTCACCGCTTACATATTCTCGGCTTTTTTATATTCAAAAAACATACTGCCATAAACAGCATTTTTTAATTGCCAAATACAATTTGTGTTTTATTTCCGCAATGCAAACAAAGTTTTGCTTCTCTCATTTTGACCACTCCTCTCAATTAAACCTCTTCAAAGGGATATTATTCACCTTTAAGACAACAACATAATCACACTAGAAGGCTGCTAAGTGTAAATATCTTTAACAATAAATTTAGCTACGTTCTGACACTTTGTTATTTTATT
The DNA here is from genome assembly GCF_018613105.1 of Bacillus sp. ISL-77. Taxonomy (NCBI): domain Bacteria; kingdom Bacillati; phylum Bacillota; class Bacilli; order Caryophanales; family Bacillaceae; genus Bacillus; species Bacillus sp. ISL-77. Next base: position 6,907 of record NZ_JAGGQY010000022.1, on the reverse strand, counting down.
AAATTTCGCTACAAAATTCCAAACTCATAGAAAAAGCTTCCCTGAAGGAAGCTAAAACTGATTTTTATAAACAGATTCTTTTCCAACATTCTTTTTATTTAGATTTATGCTCAATTAAGTCGTTTTTATTTAACTCCTTCCGCTGTGTCCGAATCATCATAGGACCGGTTTTTTTGTCATTTTTGATATTTTGCAGATACTGTACCAAATAACTTTCCGTGATCCGTTCCGGTACATACCCTAAACGAGTCCGAATCAGGTTTTCCACAATAAACGCTTTTTTTGTGTAATACATATAATCACGGCCTGTTTCCTTTTCCACTTCTTTATATTCTGTAATGCCTTCCTTCCCTGCCTGGTGAAACACGTTCATAAGATGGTAACAATCATACCGTTCTTTGCGGATCAATTTCAGCAAATACAGCAACTCAAAGGTAGACAATATCATGATTTCCGGTGTAGTTTTATCAATAAAAACTTCTAATACAAAATCCTGAAATCGAACATCTAGACGTTCACGATTCTCCTTCGTGATCCTTGAGTCAACCTCCATACTACAAAATTCACAATAATAAAACTGCGTGTCTAATTTTTCAAGGTTGCTGCCACAATACGGACAAGTTTTCAATTCCAATCCTCTCCTTTAATCCTGTTTTTTTTGTTATTTTTCACCCCTATGAGAAATCCTTTGCTACATTCTAAATTTTCGATCAGGTGCACCAAAGAGAAAATAATTGTTTTTCATTTATCCTTTAAATCTCTTAATCTTAAAGGTTTTCAGCCCAGCCTATTTCTAAACATCTTCATTCCTCGAATCATCATCAAGGGTTTTAGCTTGCTGCAGCAACCGTCTAGGAGGCTCGATGCCTGCTTTCATCAGAAAAAAAAGAATGTTTTTTCCTCTATCCGTGAAGCTTCACCGGCTAGAATTATAGCCGGTGTTGTTCTCTTATATTGTAAAATTACAAGTATTATAGGCTTCTTGGTTACTAGTATTTGTATCAAACGATTTCTATAACTTCGGTATGAATAATATTTTCCGTAGTCAGTTCACATTCTTGGATACGATTTAATTCGTAATGATCATTTCTATCAAAGTATTTAGAAATCATTTTTTCTGCTTGTTCTTCGCTTTTTGCCACTACAATCGATACCCTTGATATCCTTTTGCAAAATAAATAACTTGAAAGACTTTCATATTCTTTCACTCCTTTAATTAGTATACTATGGGTTTTATTGGGCCTTTTCGATATATCCTTTCACCGGCTGACAGATCAGCCGGTGAAAGTTGTGCTTGTTACTTAATAAGTGACTAATTCCTTTTAGTTTTTTCGTCTATCGAATGTCCTTTATTTTACCTATAATATAATCTGCTGCTTTTTGTGCTTGAGCAGCTGCTTGTAAAATTAATCGACTTTCTTTCTTTAAAGCTCGTAACCACGAATTGATATAGCTTGCGCTATTTTCTAAAGTGCTGTTATCAATTCCGGCCACTCCGCACAACATTGCCGCACCCATTTCCGCGACTAATTCCTCTTTTGAATAAATCTCATCCCCGAATGCAACACCTTCAGTCATGATACCTGGGCGTGCTAATCGGCTTTTGTGTCCAGTACTGTGAATTTGTTCATGAAAAAGGGTGCAATAATATTCTTCCGGAACCTTAAAATCGTTTATGGGTGGGCAATTAATTCTATCCCAGGTCGGGTAGTAAACTGCCTTACCTGAATGAAACGTGTAATCTGGTGCGTTGATATATCCTTTATAAATTTCCTCCGCTTTTTCGATGGGGTCTTGGTCAAATTTTTCATTGATTCTTTTACTATCTAAGCCGGTACACTGTTTATTAATCTCCCAAACTCGGAAAAAGAATGGTTTGGCAAAAGTCTTTTTCTCCTTTGTTTCTTCGTCCTCCTTCTCTTTCCAAAGCCAATAGACAATGATATGGGAATTTTTCAGTTCCTCTTTTTTAATTCGTCCACCCGCTTCTAAAATCTGCTTCTTTGAAGCATATTCCCCTGGCTCCACCAGGAATATATTGATTCCCCGGTATGGTTTTTGTGTTTTCCAGTTAACCGCATTTGAATTGGTCCATGGCTGACGCCACGGTATAACACCCTTTTCTAATTTTTCCGCAATTTTTCCTGTAATGATTTCATAAACGCTTTTTGTCATTTTGCTTTTCCTCCTTTGATTTTCTAATGTTTTTCATGTTTGTCTTAAGGATTTCTTTTTCCTTTTGACTTGCGAAGCGGGTGAGTTCCCCAAAGGGGGATCATTTTTCCCCTTTTGCAAGAAGAACGAAAAGCACGCATAGTCAATGGGTCAAGGGCGGCTCTTCGCACAAAAAGTTTTTTTGCTGTTGTGATAACGCCTTTAAGCAAAAAACTTTTTTGCCCCTTGACCGATTGATAAGCTTCTTAGCTTCCAGCCGGAAAGGTTCGGGTGTCCTACCGGCTGGAAGGTTAGAAAGCTTGCGCTGTTTTACGATTCGGAAGGCAAAAGGGAAAAATAAACAATAAAAGCAGCCGTTTCGGCTGCTCCAGATTGTAGACAAAAGGCATCCGAATGGACTCATTCGGATGCCTTTTGTCCTTTTTATGCTCTTAATATCTTAAAATGGACCTCTCCTGAGGTACATTTTTAAACCATTTCTGGACTTCTCCATGTCCAGTTAGCCATCTTCTTTAAATTCATGGATGCAAAAGTAAGCATCGCTTGCATGGACATTTTTTTTAGGCCCCTTAGGGTTGTCCAACGCATACCATGCTTTTCCTTAGCATCTGCAAAAACACGTTCAATCATTTCCTTCCGTTTTGCGTAAATGCTTTTATTCTCTTGTGTATGACGAAGATGGTCAGCTTCTTCTAAGTATTTTTCCCATACATGACGCTGAATGAGCTTTTTATGTTCCTTACTTTGCGTACACTCTGAAAGTAATGGGTAAGTTTTACATTGAATCGGATTTGAGAAGTATTGACGATATCCTTCTTTCATCGTCGTTGCATATTTCAGTATTTGTCCTTGCGGACAAATATAACAATCGTAATGTTCATCATACACATATTCATGTTTTTTCATATATCCTTCCTTCGTACGAGGGCGAGTATATGGTAAAGCAGGTGTCATATCATTTTCAAATAGATATTGGGCAATAGCAGGTGTTTTGTATCCAGCGTCAGCAGCAACAGCTTCGGGTTTTCCATGGTTCTCAATTACCTTTTCAAGTAGTGGCTCGAAGATGGCACTATCATGGATGTTCCCAGGCGTAACAATCGCTCCCAAAATAAAACCCTTACGATCAGAGGCTGCATGAAATGAGTATGCAAATTGCTTTGTTCGTTCGTCCTTCACGTAATAACCACTCTCAGGATCAGTAGTACTTTCTTTGATTTCTTTCAGTTCTTCTTTATCAAATTTATCTGGAGGAAATGGTTTCTTTCCATGGTCTTCACGGTCACCATTGATTTCATCTTGAAGACGTGATTGGTATGCTTTCGTTTCTTTACGAACTACTTTCTTTTCAAATTTACGCTTATTTGCACTAGCTTTAACATGTGTAGAATCAATAAATACGTGCTCGCTACTAATCAATTTCTTTTCTGAGGCTTCCTTTAAAATACGATAGAAAATCTGTTCAAATAAATCAGTATCCTTAAATCGTCGTTCGTAATTTTTCCCGAAAGTTGAGAAGTGAGGTACTTTATCATAAAATCCAAATCCTAAAAACCAACGGTAAGCTAGATTTGTATCAATCTCTTCTATAGTTTTGCGCATGGAGCGAATACCGAAGGTATATTGGATGAAAGCCATCTTAATAATACCACAGGATCAATACTTGGACGACCACGTTCGCTAGAGTACATTTCTTGAACAAGTGAATATATAAATGAAAAATCGATTGCAGCTTCCATTTTACGAACCAAATGATTCGCAGGTACAAGTTGGTCTAAAGTAATCATTTCTAATTGGTCCCGATTTATCTGTGTATTTTTGGTTAGCATTTCATCACCTCATGAAAATCTAATATGTATCTTAATTATACAAAAAAAAGACCATCGATAAATCCGATTTTTTTCGAATTTGTCGACAGTCTGAAGCAGCCGTTTCGGCTGCTCTCCTTTTGTCTTTTATTCTTTTGATCTTTCAATGTTTTTTTCTTTTATTCTCTTATTTTCCGGTTATCGGCTCGTTCGGTATGGCGGCGTAAGCCGTAAAGGGAACAGGAACCTACGGAATGTAGCCGTGAGCCGTACAGTCCGTGGTTATCGATCCATTTAATGCCGAAGCAACACGTACGGAATGACAGAAAGGTGCTCTTTCCTTTCTGATCAGTCGGTAGTGCTGCCGGCCAAAGTAGTTCTGTATGCCTTTAACCTCGATTTTAAAGTCCTTATTTCTGAAGAAAAACCGCACCCTTAAGGCTGCATGACTGGCATAAAACGAAAGGGGAATGTATGCATATCCAAAATTTTTGAAACATATTCCTTGAATAATAAGAACAAATAATCCAGTTAAGATAAAAAGGGGGAACCTTTTAATGAATAAGATAACCGTGGAATGAAAAATTTCAGGACTTTTTCATGCAGGAATCCAAAAAATGTTTAAAATCTTTGGCAGTAGATCACTTAATTTTATGGAAAGGACCATTTGCCGTGGCAAGTGGTTTCCTTTCTTCCTCGAATAATCTTTCAAAAGGTTGCGTCCGCAACCGTCTAGCAGGCTCGATGCCTGCTCATATGATCAAGAAAAAACGGATGTTTTTTATCCATTCGCGAACAACATCGGCGCTGATCCAGCCGATGTTGTTTCTGTTTCATTTTTTACACTGATAAAATCATCGTATTTTTGTGGGTTTATATTTTTCTTTCGATGCCTCAAAAAATGGCAGGATATAGATTTTCTTCGGCTTACAACCGTATTCAAATAAATGATATTCGATTTCCTCTTTTAGGCCTACGTTTTCAATTGCTTGTGCCTCATCTTTATAAAAATCAGATATGATAATTGTCATGATAACTCTCCCCTTTAAAGCAAAGGGGAAATCTCCCCCTTGCTATTTTGGTATTTTTATAGATAGCCTTTCTCCTTTAGACTGACATGCTCACCCGTATGGCTGACAATTACATGGTCAAGGACTTCGATACCTAAAATTCTCCCTGCTTCTGCAAGTCTTTTAGTGACCTCTATATCTTCTTTGCTAGGTGTCGGGTCTCCGCTTGGGTGCTGGTGGCTAACAATAATGGATGCCGCATTATTGAGAATAGCGCATTTCATCACCTCTCTAGGATGGACGATACTAGCGTTCAAGCTTCCTACATGAGCTCTATGTAACCCAACTACCTGATTTTTAGTATTGAGCATCATAACTAGAAGCACTTCTCGGTCTTCATCTGCAATGTAAGAGGCAGCTAATTTTTGAGCATCTTCCGGTGAACGAATTACATATTGTGCAAACGGTTCAGAAGATTCCCTAATTTCCTGTTTGATTCGTACGACTTCAAAGATAGACATAAATTCCATTTTTCAAAACTCCCTTTCTTCTTTGGTTTTTCATTCATTTTTTCTTTTTGGGTTCCGAAGCGAATCCGTTCCCCAAAGGGGGATGATTTTTCCCCTTTTGCAAGTAGAACGAAAAACACGCATAGGCAATGGGTCAAGGGCGCTCTTCGCACAAAAAGTTTTTTGCTGTTGCGATAGCGCCTTTAAGCAAAAAAGTTTTTTACCCCTTGACTGATTGACTATCCTTCTTAGCTTCTAGCCGGAAAGGTTCGGGTTCCTACCGGCTAGAAGGTTAGAAAGCTTGCGCTGTTTTACGATTCGGAAGGCAAAAGGGAAAAATAAACAATAAAAGCAGCCGTTTCGGCTGCTCTCCTTTTGTCTTGTATTCATTTAATCTTTTGATTTTCCGGTCTTCGGCTCGTTCGGTATGGCGGCGTAAGCCGTAAATGAAACAGGAACCTACGGAATGTAGACGTGAGCCATACAGTCCGTGGTTATCGGTCCATTTAATGCCGAAGCGACACGTACGGAATGACAGAAAGAGTGTTTTTCCTTTCTGATCAGTCCGTAGTGCTGCCGCCAAAAGTAGTTCTGTATGCCTTTAACCTAGATTTTAACGTTCTTATTTCTGAAGAAAAACTGCAGCCTTAAGGCTGCATGACATCAAAAAACTGAAGGAGGATGTAGGAATATCAAAAATTTTTGTAACATACCCCTTGAATAACAAGAACGAATGTTCCTATAATAAAATAGAAGGGGGGAAACTTTTAATGAATAAAGATCATAAAGATCGAGGAATGAAGAAATTTACATTAAATGTCAAGGAATTAATTTGAATTTTAATAGTGATAAGTGATTTTATATAATGTCGCACAAAATGTAATGGAAAAGTAGGTGTCTTGAGGAAATTCGTGACAGAGGCCGTATTAAATGGGTTTCAATGATGGTACCGGAACATGTAAAATTACTAAGGGAATACAATGAAAGTTTAGATAAAGTCGAAAAACCGGTTTTGGATGAACAAAAATATGAAGAATTTAATGAAGTTATCTGTAGGGCTATGGAAGAGAACATTACTCTACAATTCACCTTCTATCAAAAAGGGGAAATGAAGAAACTTGTTGGTAATATTCATTATGTCGATCAGCTAAAAAGAGAATTACGAATTGTTGATTACTCGACTAAAAAACATGTTTTAAAATTAGGAGATATTATTGAAATTGAGCAATACTAAGAAAACAGCATTAGAAATACAAACTATAATAGAGGTAGCGAAGGTCAGGGGAAAATGCAGATTTACAACGCTAAGAAAATGTCAATATTTAAAAGCCCAATTTCTCAGTATTGTATTTGAGAAATTAGGCTTTTTGTTACTTCACAATCGCGCCCTTTAATGGAAGATGGT
>NZ_JAGGQY010000021.1:0-47240 GCF_018613105.1 Bacillus sp. ISL-77 | reverse complement strand
TAAGGTATACTCGTTTTTACAACTTCTTCTGCATTATCTAGTTTTGAGGGAATGAAAAAAATTAATTTTCCTCTTGAAAAATTTCAAAAAGATATTATAATAAATAATGTCTTGAAAATAGTCTGGCAGTAATGGCGAGAAGGTCACACCCGTTCCCATACCGAACACGGAAGTTAAGCTTCTCAGCGCCGATGGTAGTTGGGACACGCGTCCCTGTGAGAGTAGGACGCTGCCAGGCTGAAATATTATTGTTCCGCAGTAGCTCAGTGGTAGAGCTATCGGCTGTTAACCGATCGGTCGTAGGTTCGAGTCCTACCTGCGGAGCCATTTTTATGTAAACTTATATATAGCTATGCTTCCATAGCTCAGTAGGTAGAGCACTTCCATGGTAAGGAAGAGGTCAGCGGTTCGAGCCCGCTTGGAAGCTTTCCTATTTTTATAATAGTATGGCCCCTTGGTCAAGCGGTTAAGACACCTCCCTTTCACGGAGGTAACACGGGTTCGAGTCCCGTAGGGGTCACCAAAGTTTTTTATGCACTAGCGTAAAATAACTTTCATTGCTGTGGAGGATTAGCTCAGCTGGGAGAGCATCTGCCTTACAAGCAGAGGGTCGGCGGTTCGAGCCCGTCATTCTCCACCATAATATAATTATGTTAACTACATGCCGGGGTAGCTCAATTGGTAGAGCAACTGACTTGTAATCAGTAGGTTGGGGGTTCAAGTCCTCTCGCCGGCACTGCTTTTTTAAATTTTAATATGGAGGGGTAGCGAAGTGGCTAAACGCGGCGGACTGTAAATCCGCTCCCTCCGGGTTCGGCGGTTCGAATCCGTCCCCCTCCACCATTTATATTTTTAAAAAAGTTGGACATACTAGATAATACTACATCTCTATTGGGCTATAGCCAAGCGGTAAGGCATCGCACTTTGACTGCGACATGCGTTGGTTCAAATCCAGCTAGCCCAGCCAGAGAGCCATTAGCTCAGTTGGTAGAGCATCTGACTTTTAATCAGAGGGTCGAAGGTTCGAGTCCTTCATGGCTCATATAGTAACAGCCAGGAACTTTGGAGAAATCTCCAAGGTTCTTTTTTTATGAAAAAGAAACAAAGTGTCGTCAGTGGGCGATTGGCGGCAAAAATGCATGAAAAAAGCATCAAAGTGCCGCCAATAAGGGCTATTGGCGGCAAAAATGCATGAAAAAAGCAATAAAGTATCGCCAATAAGGGCTATTGGCGGCAAAAATGCATGAAAAAAGCAATAAAGTATCGCCAATAAGAGCTATTGGCGGCAAAAATGCATGAAAAAAGAATAAAGTATCGACCATAAGGGCTATTGGCGGCAAAAATTTATGAAATAACAATCAAACTGTCGCCAATCATATCTGTGAAGTTTGAATTCGTTAGTCAAAATGGAACCGAACGTTCATTTTTTCTTATTGTACATCCCTGCCTTAAACCAACCAATGGTTTAAGGTTTTTTATCGTATATATATACATAATTTTGTCGAGTTGAGTCATTGGTATGAAAGCGGTTAAAATAGATACATAAAGGGGTAGGAGGAATTAATATGAGTAAGCTTTCAATTATTGGAATGCCAATGGATTTAGGTCAAATGCGACGAGGGGTAGATATGGGGCCAAGTGCCATCCGTTATGCTGGAATGGTTGAACGACTTAAGCCACTATTTGATGAAATACATGATCTAGGTGATATTCCAATTGGCAGGCCTGAAGTTGTGGTGGATAAAGAATCCAATTTGCGGAATCTTGATTTAGTTGCTGAGAAAAGTGCTTTGTTGGCTGAAAAAGTAGATGCTGCTGTCGAGTCGGGTGCGTTTCCGCTAGTGCTTGGCGGGGATCATAGTATTGCTATTGGTACTTTAGCAGGTGTCTCTAAACATTATAAAAATCTTGGTGTCATTTGGTATGACGCACATGGGGATCTAAATACGGCTGAGACAAGCCCATCTGGTAATATCCATGGAATGCCACTAGCCGTAAGTATCGGGTTAGGGCACAGCTTGTTAACCGAGATTGGTGGATATGGTCCTAAAGTTAAACCTGAAAATGTAGTCATTATTGGTGCAAGAGCGCTGGATGATGGAGAAAAAGATTTAATAAAGGAAATAGGAATCAAAGTTTATACAATGCATGAAATTGATCGGATGGGGATGGCCAAAGTAATGGAAGAAACCATCGCTTACCTGAAAGAGAAGACAGATGGTGTCCACCTTTCACTTGATTTAGATGGCCTAGACCCAAATGATGCTCCAGGCGTTGGAACACCAGTTATGGGTGGAATCAGCTACCGAGAAAGTCATCTTGCTATGGAGATGTTAGAAGAAGCAAAAATCATTACCTCAGCAGAATTTGTAGAAGTAAATCCAATTTTAGATGAAAAAAATAAAACTGCTAAAGTGGCAGTTGAATTGATGGGCTCATTATTCGGAGAAAAATTATTATAAAAAATAAATAAGTAAAGCTGCATTTCGTAAGTAAACGGGCCAACCTGTTCTTCTAGCGAGATGCAGCTTTTTTCTATTTTCTTCTTGTCAAAGAATTAAAAACCGTGCCAATTTATCTCCCTTCATAAAATCTTTAAACTAATTATTAAGCCCTTTTAGTAAATTTTTGTTAATATTAAAGGTATTGAGAAGTTTTTTCGTGTAAAACGAAACTTTTTTGCTAACGATTCGTATTATCGGATAGCAGCAATGGAGCTGAGGTAATGTAATGGACGCAATTGTAAAAAAGAGAATAAAACAAGTAATCAAAGGGGACCAAGACGCCTTTGGTGAAATCGTTGAAATATATAAAAATAGTATTTATCAACTATGTTTTCGGATGCTTGGAAATCGTCATGAAGCTGAGGATATGGCACAGGAAGCTTTTATTCGTGCTTATGTGAATATCAAAACCTTTAATCAAGACATGAAATTTTCAACCTGGCTTTTTCGGATTGCAACCAATCTGTGTATTGACCGAATGCGAAAAAAGAAACCGGATCATTATTTAGATGCAGAGGTTGCAGGGACAGAAGGATTAACAATGTATTCGCAAATCCCTTCGAACACACCACTGCCAGAGTCAGAAGTAGAAAGCTTAGAGCTGCAGGATACGGTCCAGAAAGAGATATTAAAACTGCCCGATAAATATCGGACAGCCATCGTATTAAAATATATTGAAGAGTTGTCCTTAAATGAAATTAGCGAAATTCTTGATTTACCACTTGGAACGGTTAAAACAAGGATTCACCGTGGCCGGGAAGCGTTAAGACAACAATTACGATATGTGTGATAAGAGGTGAAACTGTTAATGTGTCCAGAACAAATCATCGAACTAATGCATGAATACTTAGATGAAGAAATTACACCTGATCAAGAACGAATATTAAGAGAACACCTCCAAAACTGTAAAGAATGCGAAGCTATATTTAATGAGCTAAATAAGACGATCGCTTTTGTAAAGAGTGTGTCACATATGCAGGTACCTGATGACTTTACAGCGAATGTATTGTCTCGTTTACCAAAAGAGAAACGAAAGATTTGGATGCAGCGTTGGTTGAAAAACCATCCTTTGCTTGCAGCTGCCTCTTTATTTCTCATATTAATGATGGGAAGCGTATTTTCTACTTGGAATCAAGATCGAGAGTTTTCTGTATCGAAGCAAAAAAACTTAGTAGTTAAAAATAATACGGTTATTGTACCTAAAGGTGAGACGGTCAAGGGCGATGTCATTGTTCGAAATGGGACATTAGAAATTGAAGGTGAAGTCCAAGGTGATGTGACAGTTATCAATGGTGAAAAATATTTGGCCTCTGCAGGACATGTAACAGGGCAGATTGAAGAGGTAAATGAAGTGTTCGATTGGATTTGGTATCATATTAAAAGGACCGCACAAGATGTGGTTCAAATATTGGAAGACCAACCGGAAACCAAATAAAAAAACAAATCACTCTGACCGGGTGATTTGTTTTTTTACCCAGATACATATAATAGGTACAAGAGGTATTTATGGTATAATAAATAGGTTGTAATTTATTTGTGTTAAAGAAAATTACGGAGGAAGAACAATGCCGTTTGCTGATTTCGAACTATGGAAGTATTTAGCTAGTATTGTTGATATTGTCCTCGTATGGTATGTCATTTACAAGCTGATCAATGTGATTAGAGGAACGAAGGCCGTTCAATTACTAAAAGGCATTCTCGTTATTCTTCTAGTCAGAGTTGTCAGCGAGTTTCTAGGCTTCCAAACATTAAGCTGGATGATGGAACAGGCGATAACATACGGGTTTCTTGCGATTATTATTATATTTCAGCCAGAACTTAGAAGGGCCCTTGAGCAATTAGGCAGGGGGAAGTTCTTTTCAAGAAGCAGTAATCTGGATGATGAAGATCCGGAAAAAACGGTTGAGGCGATTGTTAAGGCAACTGATTATATGGCAAAGCGCCGCATTGGGGCGTTAATCTCGATCGAAAGAGAAACGGGAATGGGCGATTACATAGAAACGGGGATCCAGCTAAATTCCAATATTTCTTCTGAATTGTTGATTAATATTTTTATCCCAAATACACCGCTCCATGATGGTGCGGTAATTATCCAAAAAAATAATGTCGCAGCAGCCGCATGCTATCTGCCGTTATCCGAAAGCCCGTTTATTTCTAAGGAGCTGGGAACCAGACATCGGGCTGCATTAGGAATAAGTGAAGTGACTGATAGTGTCACTGTCATTGTTTCTGAAGAGACAGGTCATATTTCCCTTACAAAGAACGGGGAGCTTCACCGAGCGATTAATACAGAGCAACTGAAAGAATTACTTACGAGTGAATTGTTAATTCATTTGAAAACAAAACAAGCTTCTTCAGCTCGTTGGAACTGGAGGGGGAAAAATAATGGATAAATTGATGGATAATCCTTGGTTTATTAAAATTCTTGCCTTGTTGTTAGCGGTACTTTTATATTCTTCTGTACCACATACAGGTAAAAAAATAACGGATGTTAATGTGCCAGGAGAGCAATCAACAGAAACCATTACCAATATTCCTGTAAAGGTTTATTATGATACGGAAAATCTAGTGGTATCAGGAATTCCAGCCACGGTTGATATCACTTTAAAAGGACCTATAACGCACATTCAGTCTGCCAAAGCGTTGAAGAACTTTGAGGTTTACGTAGATTTATCAAAAGCTAAAATTGGGAAACAGAAAGTAAAATTAAAAGTAAGAGACCTGTCAGATAAATTGAGTGCGACTGTGAAACCAGCTAGTGTAAATGTATCTGTTCAGGAAAAAATCACTAAGGAATTTAAAGTTGAGGCAGAATTTAATGCGAGCCAAATAGAAGCTGGTTATTCTGCAGGACAACCCGTTGTCGAGCCAAATAAAGTGAAGATTACCGGTGCCAAAAGTGTCATCGACCGGATTACTTATGTAAAGGCTGCCCTTGAGGAAAAAGATCAGCTGAAAGAAACCATTTCAGAAGAGGCTCATGTCCAAGTTCTTGACAAAGATCTAAATAAGTTAAATGTAGTGGTGGATCCGGAAACGGTAGAAATCACGATACCAATAAAAAGCAACAGTAAGACTGTACCGATAAAAATTGTTAGAAATGGTACTGCCCCAGAAGGTGTGACGATTGAATCGATTGATATCGATGAAAAAGAGGCAACAATCACAGGGGATGAAGATGTTCTTAAAAATACGGATAATGTCCGTGTTGAGGTTGATCTCAGTAAAATTACCGATAACACCACCCTTACATTGCCTGTCATCATCTCTAATGGAATTACAAAGGTTACCCCGCAAATCGTAAAAGCAACCGTTGTGGTCAAAAAACAAGAAGAAAAAACAGTTTCGGATGTACCGTTAAACATTCAAGGATTATCCGAAGAATATAAGGCCACGATTAACGATCCGGGAAATCAAATGATAAATATACTTATTAATGGTCCCTCTTCGGCAGTTAGCAGCATTAGGCCTGAGGATTTCAAAGTCTTTATTGATTTGTCTGGCCTTGTAGAAGGGGATCATATAGTGGACATTCACGTGGAAGGACCTTCGGCTGTAAAGTGGAAACCTATTAAATCATCAGCGAAAATTACGATCGAAAAAAATAATGCCTAATATCTAGCAATACACATGTTGAAGGAGAGATTTTTAAAATGGGAAAATATTTCGGGACCGACGGGGTACGTGGAGTAGCAAATAGCGAATTAACACCTGAGTTGGCCTTTAAATTAGGCCGCTATGGCGGATATGTTTTAACAAAGGATAAAAATCGTCCCAAAGTACTCATCGGACGGGATACGCGTATATCTGGCCATATGTTAGAAGGAGCCCTTGTGGCAGGGTTATTATCCATTGGAGCCGAAGTTATGCGTTTAGGAGTTATATCTACTCCAGGTGTTTCATATTTAACCAAAGCTTTAGGTGCCCAAGCAGGAGTCATGATTTCTGCTTCTCATAATCCAGTGGCTGATAACGGCATTAAATTTTTTGGTCCCGATGGCTTTAAGCTTTCCGATGAGCAGGAATTAGAAATTGAGACGCTCATCGATTTACCAGAAGATCAACTGCCTCGACCAGTGGGTTCGGAACTTGGTCAAGTCATGGATTATTTCGAGGGCGGTCAAAAGTATCTCCAATATTTGAAAAATAGTGTGGATGAAGATTTTACAGGAATCCATATTGCCTTAGATTGTGCACACGGGGCAACGTCGTCGCTAGCGGCACACTTATTTGCCGATTTAGATGCGGACCTATCAACAATGGGCGCCTCTCCCAATGGCTTAAATATCAATGCAGGAGTGGGCTCAACACACCCTGAAGCACTAGCAGCCTTAGTCAAAGAAAAAGGTGCCGATGTAGGTCTCTCCTTTGACGGAGATGGAGACCGTTTGATTGCGATTGATGAAAATGGAACAATTGTTGATGGGGACCAAATCATGTACATTTGCGGCAAATATATGAAAGAACAAGGCCGCTTAAAGCATGGGACGATTGTATCAACCGTTATGAGTAATTTAGGCTTCTATAAAGCACTTGAGTCACATGGGATCCATAGTGTACCGACAGCGGTAGGTGACCGTTATGTTGTCGAAGAAATGAAGAAAAATGGGTTTAATCTGGGCGGCGAACAATCAGGTCATATTATTTTCTTAGACTATAACACCACAGGTGACGGTTTATTATCAGGGCTGCAATTAGTCAATATTATGAAGGCAACTGGGAAGCCTCTTTCTGAGTTAGCTGGTGAAATGAAAAAATTCCCGCAAAAGCTTGTCAATGTGAGAGTAACCGATAAACATCATGTAACCGATAATGCAAAGGTAAAAGAGGTTATTGAGCAAGTTGAAGCAGAAATGGCAGGAAACGGGAGAATTCTCGTCCGACCATCAGGAACGGAACCGCTTGTTCGCGTCATGGCAGAGGCATCGACAGAGGAACTTTGTGAATCTTATGTGAACAGGATTGTGGCAGTTGTCAAAGAAGAAATGGAATTAAAGGAAGAATAAAACCCATATATATGCATAAAGGAACGATCTGCTTCCTTTATGCATATTTTATTATGTATGAGTTATAAGTAAGGAGAAAGGTGAAAATCCCTAATTTTGGTTGACGGAGACGCTCAATCATAGTAGTATTAATTTGCTTTGTTTTTTCAAAGCAGAATGAATGCATATTTTTAATGAAAGGTGGGTAGGAAGAGAATTGTCCTTTTAAAAGCGCCTGGACTAACCTAAAGTGGTGAGGTTAGTTGACGAGGAGGAGGAGTATCGAATGTTCGGCGGATACCTCCCGGTTGAGACGCACAACCGAAAATTTCTTCTTTAAAACACAGGGGCAACTCTGTGCACAAAGAGAAGAAAATGCGCATACTAGAAGTAATGTTTCAAAAGGGTATAGACAGATACCTGACCATAACATTGATCAGGGGGCAAGTATTGCCTCCAAGCATTATTGCCCCCTGGATAGGGAGGAAACAGAAGAATGTGTGGAATTGTTGGATATATTGGGAATAGAGACTCGAAAGAGATTTTACTAAAAGGCTTAGAAAAACTCGAATATAGAGGCTATGATTCAGCTGGAATCGCTGTAAAGAATGAGAACGGAATTCATGTTTTTAAGGAAAAAGGTCGTATTGCTGATTTACGCAGCATTGTTGATGAGGATGTACATGCACATATCGGGATTGGACATACACGCTGGGCAACACATGGGGTGCCAAGTAAAGGAAATTCCCATCCGCACCAAAGTACATCTGACCGTTTTACGCTCGTTCATAACGGGGTCATTGAGAACTACGATCTTTTAAAACAGGAATATTTATCTGACGTAACGTTTGAAAGTGAAACGGATACAGAAGTTATTGTTCAAATGATTGAGTTATTTGTAAACGAAGGTTTGGAAGTATTAGAGGCTTTCCGTAAAACGTTGACTCTTTTACATGGTTCTTATGCACTAGCGCTTTTAGATGCAGAAGATAATGAAACCATTTATGTGGCCAAAAATAAAAGCCCACTGCTTGTTGGTTTAGGTAAAGGCTTCAATGTTGTGGCAAGTGATGCAATGGCGATGCTGCAAGTAACTGACCAGTACGTGGAATTAATGGACAAAGAAATTGTTATCGTAACAAAGGATAAAGTAACAATACAGAATCTGAACGGTGAAATTATCAGCCGTGAACCATATACAGCTGAACTTGATGCTAGTGATATTGAAAAAGGAACATATCCCCATTACATGCTGAAGGAAATTGATGAACAGCCGCTTGTGATGCGCCGTATTATCCAAACATATCAAAATGAGCAAGGTGAATTAACCATTGACCGTGAAATCATCGATACTTTAAACGGAGCGGATCGTCTGTATATTATTGCAGCTGGTACTTCCTATCATGCAGGACTTGTCGGGAAGCAGTTCATTGAGAAAATGGCAAAAATCCCCGTCGAGGTTCATATCTCCAGTGAATTCGGTTATAACATGCCGCTTCTTTCTGAAAAGCCGTTATTTATCTTCATTTCACAAAGTGGAGAAACAGCTGACAGCCGTGCCGTTCTTGTTAATGTAAAAGAGATGGGTTACCCTACACTAACGATTACAAATGTTCCAGGTTCAACGCTTTCTCGTGAAGCGGACTATACGCTTTTATTACATGCAGGTCCTGAAATTGCTGTTGCTTCAACGAAGGCATATACAGCACAGTTAGCAGTATTAGTTATTTTAGCTGAAGTTGCTGCCAAAAGCCGCAGCTTAGAAATTGACTTTGATCTTGTAAAAGAGCTTGGTATTGTTGCGAACGCAATGGAAGTTCTCTGTGATTCGAAAGAGCTTATTGAGCATATCTCAAGAGAATTTTTATCCATAACTCGCAATTGCTTCTTCATCGGCCGTGGGATTGACTTCTACGTTGGTTTAGAAGGTGCCTTGAAACTTAAAGAAATTTCCTATATTCAAGCAGAAGGCTTTGCGGGCGGCGAATTAAAGCACGGTACGATCGCCTTAATTGAAGAAGGTACACCGGTTGTTGCCTTGGCTACTCAAGAAAGTGTAAACATGAACCTGCGCGGAAATGTGAAGGAAGTAGTTGCTCGTGGAGCTAATCCATGCATCATTTCGATGAAGGGATTAGATCGCGACGAAGACAGCTTTGTGATTCCAGAAGTAAATGAATTATTAACACCTCTGATCTCTGTTATACCAATGCAGTTACTCTCATACTACGCTGCACTGCACCGCGACTGTGACGTCGATAAGCCACGTAACCTTGCTAAATCGGTGACTGTTGAGTAAAAATAAGAGTTTTAATTAATAAACTGTTGAAAGACAAAAAAGTCGGGAACTGACTTAAAAAATTATCAATCAACAAGTATGCATAAAAATTTGATCAAGTAAGACTCAATCCAATTTCTGGGTTGGGTCTTTTTTTGTTAATAAAGATTTCAAAAAAAATTTGAAAGGAGAAAGGGGAGAGCGCCAGATTCATTGATCTATGGTTTAGAAAGTGACTGGATTAAGAGGCTTTAGGTTCTTCTAACGTAACTGTGTATCCTAAACTTTCGAGTCGTCTCAGTGAATGCCGAACGATAGATTGTTGTCTCTGCTTTTCAAAGTAGTCTTCGCCTAAGTCTACATACATTTCTTTTCGGGTTAAGAGATAATAAGAGATACGTAACATTGCGTGAGCGACTACAATACCAGCACGTTTCTTACCCTTTCGGGATGCTGTACGTCTATACAGTGCTCCGAGATAGTTTTTGGATCCTCTTACTGAATGAGCTGCTTCTGTTAACGCCGATCTAAATACTTATTTCTTTTTTAGTTTTGGCTGATTTTCTTTTTCCAGCGCTTTCATTTTGCCCAAGAACTAATCCTGCCCAAGAACACATATGAGCTGCAGTGGGGAATTGTTTCTTCACATCAGTCCCAATTTCGGATAGAATTTGCTCAGCCATTCTGGTCGCTATACCAGGAATCGAATCCAATCGTGATACATCTTCTTGATGAGAGCTGACTCTGTCCGCAACTTCCTTATCAAGCATCTCGATTTGCTCAGTAAGAAAATCAATATGACCTAAAATGGTTTTTAACATGAGGCGTTGATGTGAATTGATATAGCCTTTTAGGGCGAGTTCCAGTTCTTCTTTCTTCTTCTTCATACTGCGTCGAGCGAAATTCGCTAGTTTTTCAGGGTCCTCTTCACCATCGGCAATGGCATCAAGCATATCTCGTGCTGAAACGCCCAACACATCTGAAACCACAGATCCCAACTTAATGTTCGCGCCTTCTAATACTTTTTGGATTCGATTATGTTGTCTGGCACGCTCCTCGATAATACTTCGACGATATCGAACGAGTTCACGCAATTCACGTTGATTTCGGTCAGGGATATAACTGGCTTTAAGTAGTCCATGACGAAGAAGTTTGGCAATCCATTCTGCATCCTTAACATCTGTTTTACGTCCTGGAACAGCCTTCATATGTTGTGCATTTACAACTAAAAACTCAATATCTTCAGCTTCTAGTAAATTAACAATTGGCTTCCAATATACACTCGTGCTTTCCATGGCGACATGGGTACAATTATGTTGTTTAATCCAGTCAACCAACTGTAATAGAAATACAGTTTTAGTAGAGAACGTTTGAATCTCCTTTCCTTTAGGTGTCAAAATACAGGCAGTAATATTGTCCTTATGGACATCCATACCGCATGCTCTTTCAATGACTACATCCATTGAAAACATCCTTTCTACGGCGATCATTATAATTAGAGGCTGGTGCAACAACCAGAATAGGATTAATCTACCATGTGTGCTTCCCGTAAGGGAGCGACAGTCAGTGGTGCACCGTGGTCGGTGGAGTCAGACTAACGGATGGGCTCTAACGCACCATAGTTCAGCGACCTTCCTCTCCAGCCGTAGAATCAGTATTGACGTTTAGTGACCATTTTCATTCTCTGTGGTGAAGCGCTGATTTTTGCGCTTCATGGATGGCTAACGGGTGCTTTACTACAATAAAGAGGGCTTGCTGATGCAGCCCTTTTCTTATTGAGCTACCGAAGCAGGTTATTTAAATATGAACAGAAAAGCAGCTCAATATGTTAGAAACGGCTTCTATCATCAATGGAAAAGACAAAGGGGATATAGTTCATTTAATAATTGGGGAAGTCCAAGAAGGTGTAAAGACGAAAACCAGTCTTAAAACAGCAAAAGGAATCGCGATTAGTTAGTTTGTAAAGGATTGTACTTAAACGAGTGCATTACTTAAAACAAAAAAATCACTGGTAGTGGTCTATTTGTTTTAGATTTCAATATAGTCCAGAATAGTTCTATTCCAGTTCCCGACTTTTTTGTACAGCAGAAAAAAACACAGTTCCCGACTTTTATTTTTATGGATTGCAAATTTGAACGTAAGAATGCGGGTTTCAAGGCTTCATAGTTCCTTACTTTTTTGTCTTATAACATAAACTGTCTCCCCGTAACAATCTCCTTCCTTCAGTAACAAAGTTGGGACCTGCTGAAACTTAATTGGTTCCAAAACGGGAAGGACGGGAGAGGCAACTATGTAGTTTAAAATGGCTCAAAAGAATCAGGAAACGTACCGTCGGTACGTACTTCCTGGTTCTTTTTTTATTAATCAAACGTTTAATTAGTTTAGGTCAAATACTAATTAAACGATTGATTAACAACGGAGAAAGCCCGATACATCAATGATTAGGAGCGGGAGAGGAAATGGAGAAATCTAAGGGAGCCAAAATTGAAGCAGATTTGCCAGAGGAAAAGCCCGTAGGGAAGTCCGAATATATGTCCGATTGCCCCTGCCTTTTCCCCTTATTTAAATTTTTTTAGAGATTATCATTGATTTTTTATTGACATTTTCATTAATATGTGTTAAAATAATTATTAATTGACATAAAATACATATCATCATATAATAAACTCCTAGCAGAATTTTGCGAGGAGTTTTTTTATTTTTATAAAAAAGGGGGAGCTTGTTTGGAGACTAAAAAGGAAAGTTTAACCGCATTAGTTAGTTGCTTTGCGAGGGGATATCATGCATCGTACAGCAGTGAGCCGATTTTTAATGACTTTATTGCTAATTCTCTTTTAATGGATGAAGAAAAACAGCTAATCGCCGCCAATTGGGCAAACGCTATCGCCTTCTTTGATCAAGAAAAAAGCGAAACATTGACGAAGTTTGAAGATAAACTGCACTGGGTGATGAGCAACCAGACCATTCCACAATTAGTCAGTCGGGCAAGGTATGTGGAAGATGGACTCAACGCAGCAATCCAGCGTGGTTTTAAACAATATGTCATCCTCGGTGCAGGTTTCGATACCTTTGCTTTAAGGCAAGATAGACTGCCGGAGGATTTTGTCATTTACGAAGTCGATCACCCTGCAACTCAAGCTTTTAAAATAAATCGGCTAGAGGAATTAGGCATTGAAATCCCCGAAAATGTAAGGTTTGTTCCGGTAGATTTTAAAAATGACTCCCTTCATGATGGATTGAAGAAAAGCGGCTATGATGACCAAAAATATACTTTTTTTAGTTTGTTGGGCGTTGTAATGTACCTAAATAAAAAGGATTTCTATCAACTTCTATCTTCTGTTTCGGAAATGTCTATAAACGGAAGCTCTTTCATATTTGACTACCTCGATGATACTGCTTTTGATGACAGTATTGCCTCTAAGAAGCTAACCCAAATGCGACAAATTACTGCACATACAGGTGAACCAATGGTTACGGGCTTTGATCCGTTTGAACTCGATAGGGAGCTGCAGGATTGTAATATGTTACTCTATGAAAATCTTTCTCCTGCTAATATCGAGGATATGTATTTTAAGGGAAGAGAAGATGGATTACACGCCTTCGACCATTTTCATTTTGCGCATTTAGTTGTTCATAAATAACAGGAATCTTTAGACACCGTTCATTTGTTATGAATGGTGTCTTTTTACTTTGGCTCATATATTATTTATTTCTTAAAGGGAAAACAATTTTCACAGTGGTACCTTTATTAGTTTCACTTTCATACTCAATTGACCCGTTCAACTCCCGGATGATTTTGTTGGTAACCATGCTCCCTAATCCGGTCCCTTTCGTTTTTGTAGTGTAAAAGGGCAATCCTATCTGTTTTAACTGCTCGGGCGTCATTCCTTTTCCGTTATCTTTAATACTAATTTCAACAGTATTTTTGAAGTGGTCAGCATGTAACTCAATCTTAATCATTCCCCGATTGGATATCGATTCTATCCCATTTTTGATCACATTCATGATCGCTTGCTTTAAATGGGCCTCATCTCCATTTACATAAAATGGTTCAATATTTTCATAGTCGATGATGACATTTGAATAGGAGGCAAGAGGCCTCATTAATTGAACGCAGTCACTCATCACATCGTTAATGGAAATAATGGCCAATTGAAAAGGTTCAGGCTTGGCAACTTTCAAATAGTTTGTAATTATACTGTTGGTCCGATCTAGTTCTTCTATTATTAGAGGCGAGAATTTTTTAAATCGCTCATCGTTTGTATCTTTACTTAAAAATTGGATAAATCCTCTAATGGTTGCGAGAGGGTTTCTAATTTCATGCGCAATCGAGGCGGTAAGTTGGCCCACCATCGTCAATTTATCAAGATAAACCATTTCCTCAAATTGCTTATTAATTTTTATCAAGTTTTCAATCACAAAGATCAGGGCCATAACCGTTATATATAAGGCAATAAAGTAAATCAAATAAAAAGATAGACTTAAAAAATTGATACTAAAATATAGAATCGTAATATAAATAATAAAATAGCAAACAACGACCATTGTTCCTGCCACAAGCTTAGAAGGTGATTTATGAAAAAATCTCCGGAAAGCAAGGCCACATAAGAACGCGACAATGGATACCAGGATGCCAATCGCTAGGAATTTTCCACCGATAAAATAGCGGACAAGGCATGCACTTACTAAAACGATGCCCCCAGGTAACCAACCCCCATACAGAGTGAGGATCAGAATGGAGCACATCCTTAAATCAAAATGGGTTGCCCCCAAGGTTTCAATTGGATAAAACATACAAAAAAGCGTTCCTAAGGAACCAATCAAACCATAAATCACTTTTTGTTTTAAAGTATTTGGAACTTTCGTTTGAAAGGGGAAAAATAAGTTGGCATTAAATGTAAAAGATAATAAGATCGTGATGTTAACTAACAGTGGTTTGATTAGAGTAATCAAGAAACTTCCTCCAAAATCATAAATGATATGCGTCTACATTCATCCTTCCCTGCGGATCGATAAACTTTCCGCACAAAAACATCTACTATGAATAATACCTCAAATCTGTTAGGCATGTAACCCACTCTAATCGATAATGAAGTGTTCGTACAAAAAAAGCCCCTCTCTCTGTAAAAAAGTAGAAAGAAGAGCTTTTATATTACAATCATCTAGTTTCCGCTGGTCGATTGCCTGCATGTAATTTGCGAAATTTAATATAGCTTCCAATTCGCCAAACGCAGATATATAGAAATGCAATTGTCATCGTTAGCACTGTAAACTCGATGTAATCCATACTTTTGAAATACTGACTTAACGCGATGCGAATGACAATGATGGCGATGATTACATACTTAAACGTTTTATTGGGCTTTGAATAAATCAATCCATCTTCGCGGATCTCATATGATGTTTGAGTTAGCATAATCGCTCCAAACAATGTGCCGAGTATACCAGCAATCAGCATTTCCCAAAAGGCGGGCAGATGAAAGGGCTCACCTGGAATGTGCAGCAACTGACTGATACTAAACGAAAACATGACCAATACAAATAAAACAGGAGAGATTATACCGAAACCGCCCCTTTTGATTGGACCCTTTCTTCCCTTCATTTTGAAAAAAAGAACAAGACCAATAATGACGAGGATAATAATCATAATTATGATTATTTTCAATTTGCTTCAATCCCTTTCGGAAGACATATAAATAATATTTTTATTGTATTGTTATCATAAGGGAAAATAACCTATGCACGGTAGTGGGAAAATTCATGCTTTTTAGTATGAGATTGTTCATGATTCTATGAAGAGCCTCGTGTTAGGTAAACAGAGAAGGGATGAGGACATGGATTGGCTACAAAAATCGGTGAGGGAAAGAGAAAAAAGAATCCAATAAAGGCTATTGGCGACAAAAATTGGTGGGAAGAAGGGAAAAATGAATCCAATAAAGGCTATTGGCTACAAAAGTAGGTGAGGGGAAGGGAAAAAAGAATCCAATAAAGGCTATTGGCGACAAAAATCGGTGAGGAGAAGGGAAAAAAGAATCCAATAAAGGCTATTGGCGATAAAAATCGGTGAGGAGAAGGGAAAAAAGAATCCAATAAAGGCTATTGGCGATAAAAATCGGTGGGAAGAAGGGAAAAAAGAATCCAATAGAGCTATTGACCATAAAATATAAATAGGAAAAGGGTAATATTCGGCCAATTCAACCAAAATCTTTGATCAATGAAAAAGCGTAAAATATTCTCCACCTGGCTGAAAGATTGCGATTTTTTACGCTTAAATTTAATTAATATACTTAATACAACTGGCTAACCTTAATTACTCGGTCCATTGACCATACCCTTTAGCATCAAGATGTTTATTTAAAATCTTGCTGATCTTCGTTCTAGATTCAATTATTATACACCATTCGTAAACAAGATTAGTCGTAATTTTCTTCATTGGAAAAAGAAGCTTTAATTCCTTTACACTCCTTAATACAGCTGATTCCAAATCTTCTTGGCATCCACAATCATCACACACTAATTTCTTTCCTTCCACAGTTATGAAAAATGAGTTGCAAACTTTACAAGTGTTCCCCTTTTTCAACTGATCATAATTATAAATGGGTACCTGAGTAAAAGAAGACTTAGTAATATGCAGTGAAACTAATAGTTCTGCTAGCTTTTTGTGTTTACTATTCAATTTTGAAGGAGTGCTACCAAAATTTTTTAAAAAACTATTAAGTTGTGTTGGGTAAATAATAGGTTTGTTTTTAGGTGCTTGATAGAGGGTAAACTCGGGGTTGATAAAAACAACCTTTGCTTCAGTGGGGAAATGAAAACCATGTCTAAGGAGCAATTGGTGGAGCAAAGATTCAGCTCGTTTTAGTTGGTCGAGAGGATTGAGAATTTCATTGCCTGGTTTCGAGTAAAATTTGTCATCTTCAAAATAATAATCGCCCTTATAATTTTTTACTTCAAAAACGTGAAGAGAGTCCTTGATTATCAATGTATCTATTTGGAACGTGGTATTGTTAACCTTAAGCAACAAATCATTCAGTATTAAACAATCACACTGAAGTTTTTCGGTTAACAAGTCAAACATCACTTCCCCTTCAAACCCCTTTTTAAGGTTTAAAAAGTACTTCTTGTCATTCTCGGGTAAACTCATTCGTGTGTTTAAGTAAGACAGAATCTTTAATTCATCTGATTTGGTGCGGGATTTAAATAGCATTTGCCACTTCCTTTCTAACTTTATAGATTCCCAAGTTCATTTTATAAAATTTATAGGTCTAAATGAGTGTATATTTTGTTAACATTACAAAAAAAGTTATTTTATTATTCAGAAAATTATTGACGACAATAAAGATAAAATGTTATTATTTTCCTCTGTGACTCAGAATAGATTTGGAGGGGATAACGGTTGATTCATCTACAAGGGATAAGCAAATCTTTCAAGGTGGCCCAGCGCCAGACAGGCTTACGGCAGGCAGCGAAGTCCCTTTTTTATCGGGAACATACGGTTGTTGACGCTCTGAAGGATCTCTCTTTTTCGATTAATCCAGGAGAAATTGTCGGTTACATTGGCCCGAATGGAGCGGGGAAGTCCACCACAATAAAAATTATGAGCGGGATCCTGGTGCCTGACACCGGGAATTGCACGATCATGGGTTACACACCGTGGAAAGACCGGGTGCATTATGTCCAAAATATTGGAGTTGTTTTCGGTCAGCGCTCACAGCTATGGTGGGATGTTCCGGTAATGGATTCCTTCGAACTCCTAAAAGACATTTACAAGGTTCCCCAGCAAGAATATCAAACTACGATTAATCTACTCATTGAAACGCTAGAACTGCAAAACATTATCAATTCACCCGTCCGTCAATTAAGCTTAGGGCAGCGGATGCGCTGTGAAATAGCAGCTTCTCTCCTACATAATCCGAAAATCCTATTTTTAGACGAACCAACGATCGGCCTTGATGCTGCTTCTAAAATAGCTGTCCGCCAATTCATCAAAACAATCAACAAAGAAAAGGATGTCACCGTCATCCTGACTACGCACGATATGAATGATATCGAAGCGTTGGCTGACAGGGTTCTATTAATTGGAAAAGGCAGCTTATTGTACGACGGCGGTTTAGAGGAATTAAGAAGAAAATTTGGTTCCCAAAAAACGATCACCGCTGATTTCCGCAAAAATGAAAACCCAATCAAAATCACACATGCAACCGTGCTTTCGAGATCGCCGGAACGGGTCATCCTCAGCATTGATACGGAGCAGGTTAACACTTCGGAAATCATTACTCAGTTGTCCGATAAGCTTGAGTTGATTGATATTTCGATTGAATCCCAACCGATTGAGGAAACCATTCTCCAGCTTTATAAGGAGTACAAAATATGAGGGTGTATCTATCTGTTTTGAAGCTGCGGTTAAACATTGGAATGCAGTACCGGACTGCTGCATTGGCAGGGGTAGTTACTCAATTTTTCTGGGGTTTTATAACGATTATGGTATTTGAAGCATTTTACGAATTTGCAACGAAAACTCCTCCTATTTCCTTAAAAGAATTAATCACCTATATCTGGCTGCAACAGGCCTTTCTTGTGTTCGTTACCATCTGGTTTCGCGATAACGAGCTATTTGATCTGATAACAAGTGGCAATATTGCTTACGAACTATGCCGGCCATGTGAGCTCTATGGTTATTGGTATGCTAAGCTGCTGGCGCAGCGACTATCCAGTGCCTTCTTGCGCTGCTTTCCGATTCTAATTGTTTCATTCTTCTTGCCAAAGCCGTACAATATGACTCTTCCACCCAGCCCAACAGCCTTTTTATTATTCTTAAGCGCCTTACTGTTAGGCCTGCTTCTCTTAGTAGCGATCTCGATGTTCTTATATATATCCGTATTTGTGACCTTGTCCCCGATGGGATCGCTATTAATATTTGGTGTCCTCGGCGAATTTTTTGCTGGATTAATCATTCCTGTACCGCTTATGCCAACTTGGCTTCAAAAAATAGCTAATGTCCTGCCGTTTCGCTGGACGGCGGATTTCCCGTTCAGGGTTTACTCAGGACATATCCCACCGCATGACGCCATCATCGGTATCATCATCCAATTGATTTATCTTGCGGGTCTTGTCTGGCTAGGGAGGACGGCACTAAATGGAGTATTGAAGAAAGCTGTCGTCCAAGGAGGTTAACCAAAAATGAGAATATATTTTAAATACTTATTGATTCTCTTTAAATCACAAATGCAATATCGGACATCGTTTTGGCTATTATCGCTGGGTCAATTTTTTATTCCTTTTTCGATCTTTGCAGGTCTATACTTCTTATTCGAACAGTTTGGGCAAATAAAAGGATGGCAATTCTTTGAGGTAGCACTTTGCTTCGGGATCATTCATATGTCGTTTGCGCTGAGTGAATGCTTTGCCCGAGGTTTTGATACTTTTTCCAGCTTGGTTCGGAATGGTGAATTTGATCGATTACTCGTTCGCCCTCGCAGTACGTTTATTCAAGTACTCGGGTCCAAATTCGAGTTTACGAGATTTGGCCGGCTCCTTCAAAGTGCAATTGTTTTAGTTTGGGCACTGACCAATCTCAACATTGAATGGAGTGTAGTAAAAGCAGCCACCCTCTTGTTGATGATCGCTAGCGGTGTGCTTATTTTTACAGGCATCTACATCTTGGCGGCCACCCTGTGTTTTTGGACGATTGAAGGTCTTGAGGTGGTTAATATATTTACCGATGGCGGAAGAGAAATGGCGCAATACCCATTAAATATTTATCAAAAATGGGTGGCCCGTTTTTTTACCTTTGTGATCCCGTTTGGAACGGTGAATTATCTACCGTTGTTGTTTATTCTAGGGAAGAACAGTGGGAACGACCTCCTATATATGCTGATCCCGGCAGCTGGCAGCTTGTTTATTCTCCCGTGTCTCCTTGTCTGGCAAGTTGGGGTAAAACATTATCGCTCCACGGGTTCGTAAAACAATAGCCGAGTTCCTATTTATGAGGGAACTCGGCTTTACTTTTGACCTATTTGGAAACTAAACCTATCTTATGTTATATTTAAACAAATGACTGAAAAACTGAAATGGTCAGTAGGGGTGTGGACATGGCAACAGATAGAAGAAAGATGATTGTAGAAGCGGCAACCAAGTCTTTTTCATTATTTGGCTATAAAGCAACAACAATGGATCAAGTCGCAAAACTGGCCAATGTTGGCAAAGGGACGATTTATACTTTTTTTAAAAACAAAGAAGAATTATTCGAAGAGATTATTTCCACTTTGGTCAAAGAAATGATTGCTGAGGCAGAATCCGTCATCGAACCAGAGTTACCCTTCACAGAAAACGTGCATCGGGCACTTTATCGTTTATTAGAGTTTCGCGCTCAGCACCAACTGATGATTAAATTGGTCCAAGAGGAAGCGGAAATGGGGACTCTAGCGGTTTCGGAAATGCTGCAGCATGTTGAGGATGAAATCATTGCCTATTTAAAGCAGAAAATTGACACGGCTATCACGAAAGGGGCAATCCCACCGAACGACACCGAAATTACCAGCTTTCTTCTTTTAAAAATGTATATTGCCCTAGTTTCAGACTGGGAAAGAAATCATCAGCCGCTGAGCTCGGAACAAATCGCGGAAATCATGAAAGTATTTTTAGTAAAAGGTTTGTCCACATAAAAAAAGACTTGTGTGTACCTCTATACAAGTCTTTTAGCTAGTTGGTGCGACACTAAGTGGCGCTACCGATTTCTTATTTTAAAAGATAAATATTTTTTGAAGCAGTGGCAATTTTTGGCCTATTCTTATTACGGCTGCCAGTGAGTTCTTCCATTAAACTTAAAAATGTTCCAAAAAGGTAATTGACCACAGAACCGGCAAGTATTCCAAATCCTAGTGCAGTTAAGAAATAAGTATTACTGTAACCGTTTACAAATTGACCTAACAAAATAAGAATGAGCCCTAGGCCGCTTCCAAAGATTGCTGTTTTCTTAAATGTGAAGATACTCTTTAAGTGTTTTTCCTGCATCACCATCAACTCCTTGTAAGAATATTCTATCAATTGTCACAAAATTGTCAAACTTTTTTTAAAAATTTTGCTCTGTTAAACTTGGCTGTTGATTTTTGCACCAATCAACTTTGCTATAAAATCAACAATGACCTTTAACACAGCCAAAAATTAAAAGGGGACCTAACAAATTTAGGCCCCGGGCGTTACTTTTTCTTCGCTAAGTTTTCTTGTGCCATTTTGACCAACTCACGGACCATGCTGCCACCCAGCCTGCCGCCAACCTTACCGGCCTGTTCAGACGTGAGCTGACCATTATAGCCCTTCATTAATGGAACACCCACTTCTTCTGCTGCTTCAAATTTCGCATCCTCAGGGTTCCCGGTATTCGCGACCTTCGCTTTCAACGCATCTAAGCCATTGCGCGCCTCGGGGACAAGGATTTTATTTCTTCTTCTCACCATAAAAATCCCTCCTTTAGTTGTAGGATTACCTGAATGTAAAAAATAATCAAAATCACTGGAAAAATCCATTTTAATCCAGTATAATACGGATAATAAATTCGGATAAAATCAATGATAAAGAGAGTAGTTATCTATGATGTACCAGCGATTCAGGGGTGGTGGGAGCCTGAAACAGAACAGATAATGAAGCGCACTTTTGAGATGTGTACCTGAACTCGAGTAGGGTATGCCGGAGGATCCTCCGTTACAAAGGAAAGCTGGTTCTTTTGAACAATTAGAGTGGTACCGCGGGATTATGAACTCTCGTCTCTTTTAGTAGAGACGGGAGTTTTTTGTTTTTTAAAAGATAAATGGAGGTCTTAAAGATGAATTTTAAGCAGGAGCTTGCAGCCATTTTACATGAAGTGCTTGACCATGAGATTTCACAAACAGAACTGGAACTGATGATTGAAAAACCTAAGAACCAAGAGCTCGGTGATTTAGCCTTTCCCTGTTTTACACTAGCGAAGGTGAAAAGAAAATCCCCCAATCTAATTGCAGAGGAATTAAGTAAGAAGATTAACTCTCCCATTTTTGAAAAAGTAGAAGTGGTGGGAGCCTATCTTAATCTCTTTCTAAACAAAAAGACGGCTTCTGAAAAAGTAGTGAATGATATCATCTCAGCAAAAGGGAAGTATGGTGCGCTTACGTTTGGGAACGGAGGTGCTGTCACCATCGACATGTCCTCCCCTAATATTGCTAAACCCTTTTCAATGGGACATTTGCGTTCAACCGTGATTGGCAATTCGCTCGCATTAATTGTCGAGAAATGTGGTTACAAGCCCATTAAAATCAATCATCTTGGTGACTGGGGGACACAGTTCGGGAAGCTGATCACTGCCTATCAGTTATGGGGAAATGCCGAAAAGGTCAAACAGAATCCGATTAAAGAGCTATTAACCCTGTATATAAAATTTCATGAAGAAGCGGAGACGAATCCAAGCCTTGAAGACCAAGGGCGCAGCTGGTTTAAAAGACTAGAAGATGGAGACGAACAAGCATTAAAACTCTGGAAATGGTTTCGTGATGAGTCATTAAAAGAGTTTTCGCGAATATACCAGTTAATGAATGTCGAATTTGACTCTTATGCCGGCGAAGCCTTTTATAATGACAAAATGGAGCGTGTCGTCAAGCTTCTTGAAGAAAAACAGCTATTGGTCGAATCCGAACAGGCACAGGTGGTCGAGCTCACCGAAGAACAGCTGCCGCCATGCCTGATCAAAAAATCTGATGGGGCAACGCTGTATGCGACCCGAGATTTAGCGGCGGCTCTTTATCGCCAGGAGGAATACCAATTTGTCCAATCCTTATATGTGGTTGGCCATGAACAAAGCCTCCATTTCAAACAGTTAATGGCTGTGTTAGCAAAGATGGGCTACGATTGGTCGAAACAAATGCATCATATTCCATTCGGGTTGATGCTAAAAGATGGAAAGAAAATGTCCACGCGAAAAGGCAAGGTAGTTTTATTAGAAGAGGTCTTAAATGAATCAATTGCGATGGCTAGGCATAATATTGAAGTGAAAAATCCAAATCTCACAAACAAAGAGGATGTGGCTAAACAGGTCGGTGTTGGAGCAGTAATTTTCCATGACTTAAAGAACAATCGAATGAATGATATTGAATTTTCGTTAGAAGAGATGCTCCGCTTCGAAGGAGAGACAGGTCCATATGTTCAATATACCTATGCTCGTGCCTGTTCTATTTTACGAAAAGCGGATGTAAATGCGGAGTTAGGGGCTTTAACCTACGAAAATACTTGGGAGAAGGAATGGAAGGTAACCAGCCTCTTAATGGAATTTTCGCCAGCTATTAGAAGAGCTTGTATAAACTTTGACCCGTCCCAAGTGGCTAAATATGTTATTGATCTAGCACAAGCCTTCAATAAATATTATGCTGAGGTAAAAATCCTTGAAGACACTCCAGAACAGGAAGCACGGTTAGCACTTGTCTATGCAGTAACGGAAGTTTTGAAAGAAGGATTACGTTTATTAGGATTGGAAGCTCCGGTTGAAATGTAGTTTCCAGACAAGGCAAAAATCAATTTAACTATAGCTATGTAATCGAATGGGAGGGAAAACAAAATGAGTGAATTATTATTTAAGCATTATGAGTTAGCAAGGGATAGGTTTGTTAAAAGTGTTGATGCACTAGAAGAGGGGATCGCTGACGTTCAACCGGAAGGGTTTAATAATACCATCCATTGGCATGTTGGCCATGTCTTAACTGTTGCCGAGCAATTTATGTTTGGCTTCCCGAAAAAATCTACTCAGCTGCCAGCAAACTATATGGCGCTATTTGCCTCGGGTACTAGTCCAGCTGCTTGGGACGGAGATGTTCCTCAGCTGCAGGATTTGGTCGTGCAGCTGCAGGAACAAGTGACACGGATTAAAGAAATTCCAGCGGAGAGTTTTAACCAAAGGCTAAAAACACCATTCCTTGGTCAGGAAACGTTTGGAGAACTAACAAATTTTGCGATTTTCCATGAAAGTATTCATTTAGGCCAAATCCAGGCAATGAAACGTGTCATTAATGCAGCGGCAAAATAAGTTTATTTGAAAATTGGTGTGATTGGCATGGAGACTAAATAATGTCTCCATGCTTTTTTGTTTGCAAATAGGTGGTAATAATAAATATTATATGCCCTCAACTAATAATTTTCTTCATAATCGTGCTATTTAGGATAAGACTAAGTAGTAATATTAATTATTATCGACATTACAAGAAAAATTTGGTACTTCGTCAAAAGAAAACACTTCATATTAACTACTGTCTTGTGTTAAAATCAATCGGTAATTCTACTTCAAATGTGGTGGGTGAATCAGGTGCTCTCTTCTTTTAAGAGATTCTTAATCGGCCGGCCGTTAAAATCAACGGCACTAGGCGAACAAAAATTAAACATTTTCAAGGCTTTAGCGATTCTCTCTTCCGATGCCTTATCATCTGTAGCTTACGGAACTGAACAAATTCTAATTGTGTTGGCAACGGTAAGCGTCATTGCCTATTGGTATTCGGTTCCGATTGCAGTTGGAGTATTATTTCTATTAGCGGCGCTAATCCTTTCCTATCGACAAATTATCTATTCGTACCCTCATGGCGGTGGGGCCTATATTGTTTCAAAAGAGAACATCGGTGAGAAAGCAGGATTAATTGCCGGGGGATCCCTTTTAGTCGATTACATATTAACAGTGGCAGTGAGTGTTTCTGCTGGTACGGATGCGATTACGTCAGCCTTTCCAACCTTACATACACATACCGTCGGGATTGCGTGTGTTCTGGTAGTTCTGATTACAATTCTCAATCTACGCGGTTTAACAGAATCAGCGTCAATCTTAGCTTATCCGGTCTATTTGTTTGTTGTTGCCCTGTTCATTTTAATTGGTGTGGGTCTCTTTAAAATCATGACTGGCCATGTATCACTGACTGTCCAGCATGCACCAATTGGGGCGCCTGTTCAAGGGATTACGCTTTTCTTGCTGTTACGCGCCTTTGCGTCGGGATGCTCGGCATTAACTGGGGTAGAAGCCATATCGAATGCGATCCCAAGTTTTAAAGATCCGGCACCAAAGAATGCGGCCAAAACATTAGTATTAATGGGGACGCTTCTTGCGTTGTTATTTACGGGTATTACTTTCCTAGCTTATTATTACGGTATATCGCCAAGGCATGACGAAACGGTCGTCTCGCAAATTGCCAAAGAAACCTTCGGGCGTAATTATCTTTACTTTTTTGTCCAAGGAACAACCGCCCTTATTTTAGTTCTGGCTGCTAATACTGGATATTCGGCTTTTCCGTTATTAGCGTATGCACTTGCCAAGGATAAGTATATGCCAAGGATGTTTACGATTAGGGGGGACAGGCTCGGGTATTCGAACGGGATTGTTTCCTTAGGAGTAGCTTCCATCTTGCTTATTATTTTCTCTAGAGGTCAAACAGAGCACTTAATCCCGCTTTATGCGGTTGGTGTATTTATTCCGTTCACCTTATCTCAAACGGGAATGATTATTAAATGGTTACGGGAAAAACCAGCCGGATGGGTTGCTAAACTTAGTGCCAATTTTATTGGCGCGCTCATCACCTTAGCAGTATTAATCATTTTCTTCCTGACGAAATTTAGTCAAGTATGGTTTGTGGTGATCTTCTTACCAATAATCGTTTTTGCCTTCAAACGAATTAATTATCATTATGAAGCAGTTGGTGAACAATTGAGGATTCATCCCGACCATCCAGCGCTACCGATTGAGGGAAATGTCATTATTGTACCTGTTGCAGGGATTACGAAAGTGGTTGAAAACTCAATTAATTATGCGAAATCATTAACTGATCAAATCTTTGCTGTTTATGTGTCGTTTGACCGTGAGGATGAAAAGCGTTTTGAAGAAAAATGGCAGCAATGGCAGCCGGATGTTAGACTCGTTACCTTACAGTCACATTATCGAAGTATACTAATTCCCTTATCGAAATTTATTGATACTGTAGAACATAAGGCAGAGGAAAACAATTATCGTGTAACGGTTTTGATTCCGCAGTTTATTACCAAAAAGAGTTGGCATAATATCCTGCACAATCAATCAAGTTTATTAATTCGTACCTATCTTATTCTTAAAAAGAGGGTTATTGTGTCCACACTGCCATTTCATTTTAAAAAGTAATAGGTGGGGTGGGATATGGATTTTTTGGTCGAAAATAAATGGACCATACTAGTCAGTCTTGAAGTATTAGCGTGGTCATCGACATTCTTTATGTTATATGCCAGGTATGGTTTGAAATCAAGCTTCTGGTTTAAGATAGCAACGGTTTTATTTGCGCTAACAGGGGTTATTCCACAGGTGTTAATGGGGATCGTAAACTTTATAGCAACCAAGAAAGTCGACCTCTTCACGTTAATCATTGTTTTACTCATTTTATATGGATTTACACTTGGGAGAAACCATGTGAAAAGGCTTGATACATGGGCACAAAGGAAATTCTCAGCAAGGCAAAACCACCGGGATTAATCGGTGGTTTTCTTTGTTTTTTTGATTAAAAAGTAAATCGCCCCTAGAACAATGGCTCCGATGATGGCTGGCATCACATAGGGTTGTGCGTATTCTTTAATATGTGCCCAGTTACTGCCTAGGACTTTACCTAGGTATAGAAACAGAATGGTCCAGGGGATAATGGCTGCCACGGTGTAGAGAGTAAATTTAGTTGCTGACATTTTGGCAATACCCGCCGGAATGGAAATCGCGTGTCTGACAACTGGAATGAACCTTGCTGAAAAAATCACTCCTGCGCCATATTTTTCAAACCATTGTTCAGCAATGTCAATATGATTCTTTTTAATAAGGACGTATTTTCCGTATTTTTCCAAGAAAGGTCTGCCCCCGTAATAACCCGCCCAATATAAAAATAACTGGGCGAGCGTTCCGCCGATCGTCCCGGCAATCACTGCCCCGATAAAATTAAGATGCCCCTGTGAAATCATATACCCACCATAACCCAAGACGATTTCACTTGGAATAATCTCTATCATTAATCCTAAGGCAATGCCGAAATATCCTAATTGTGATAAAAACTCCAAAATATTATTAATAAAGTCTGCCATAATCCACCTTCACTTATTAAAAAATAATCAGTCTAACTTAATAATTCTATAACAGTTTGTCTCATAATGATATAAATATGGTGTTTATCATTGAGACATTCTTAATTTATGAAAATTTTGAAACGTCTACATTACATAACGATTAACTTCAAAAAAGGTTTCATTTTTTCCTACATTAAATACTTTAAAAACATGGTTGCAATGCCAAAGTAGGTAAGCAATGAAAAAATGTCATTCAAGGTGGTGATCAGTGGTCCTGAGGCAACGGCAGGGTCAATTTTTAAACGAAAAAGAATAAGCGGAATAATCGTCCCGGCAAGTGTCCCGATGATTAACGTGAAAAATAGCGAGCAGCCGACAACGGCACCTAAAATGAGACTTCCCTGCCATATATATGCGATGACCGCGATCAGAACAGAGCAGGTGATCCCGATCGTAATCCCAACACCAAGCTCCCTTGCGATTAAGCGGGTAATTACGCCCTTATCAATATCGTAGGAAATCAGCCCTCTTACTACGACCGCAAGGGATTGGGTTCCAGTGTTTCCCGTCATCCCTGCAATCATCGGCATAAAAAAGGCAAGTGCCACAACCTGCTTGAGGGTATCTTCAAAACTGCTGATAATTCTCCCAGAGATGACACCGATGAACAATAGCAGGATGAGCCAAGGGAGTCTTCTTGCAGCCGCAACTAATGTTTTGGTTTCAAAGTCGATTGATTTCCCAGTAGCAGACAATTTTTCGATATCTTCATTTGCTTCCTGAATCACGATGTCGATAATGTCATCGACCGTGACAATCCCAACGAGGACATTATTCTCATCCACAACCGGGATGGCTAGGAAATCATACCGCTCCACGATTTGCGCCACAACCTCTTGGTCTGTTGCCACCGTAACGGAAATAATCCTTTCATACATAATCGTTCGTATCTTTTCGTCTGGCTCTGCTAATAGTAAATCACGATAAGAAACTACGCCGACAAGTTTTCGCTCTTCATCAATCACATATAAATAGTTAATAGACTCGGCAAATTCTGCGAATACTTTAAACTTATCAACTGCTTCTCGAACCGTAAAATAGCTTCGGATCCAAACAAATCGGTTGGTCATGATTCTTCCGGCTGTTTCCGGAGGATATTTCATGATATCTTGGACGGCATTAGACTCCTCTGCTTTCATCCCAGATAGGAGGGAATCCTTCTTCTCCGGTGATAATTCATGCAGCAATAACGCCAAATCATCATTATCCATTAAATCAAGGACCTTACTTGATTTTTCAATTCCTAAAATATTTAATAAGCCGAGCTGGTCTTCTTTATCAAGCTCTTCCATTAGGTCAGCTAGAATATCAAATTTTAAAAACAGGAGAAATCGTCCTTTGTGTTTTTCAGGTAGATCTTCATATATCTTCGCTATATCATAGGGCTGGAGTTCTTCGAGTATTTTTTCGAATTCAGTTTTTTTATTTTCTTTTAAGGTTTTAATAATATAAAGACTTAATTCATCTTGAGTCATATCTTTAATCATATGTGATAGACCAGCTCCTTATCTTGCTAATGCATAGATTCTAATTTGATAAAGAAATATAGATGAAAAAGGAAAGTTAACAAATAATAATCAATAGGCATAAATCTAGTATGTGTTAATCAAACTTATTATTTGTAAAAGAATTGAAATAAGCTATTTGGACTATTATTTGATAAAATAAGGAAGTATTGACTAAATCATTTCATGTGTTGATCGGAGGAGTTTTGCTTTGAAGAAGCATCATCAAGACATACAGGATCTCATCTATGTCCATTTGAACCAAACAGACCAGTATGTAATGTCTTCCGGTATCGAATTTGCTGAATTCGCTGCTGCTTTTTCAGGTTCATTAAATCACTTGCTTTTACTAAAGCACCGCTTTGATGATGCTGATTTTAATATGCATACACAACTCGAATATTGCCCTGAAGAAAGAATTAAAAAGTTAGCGGCGGACAATGTTTATAGCTACGAAAACTTTTGCTGGATTGATTTTATTGAGGAAGATGTGTTGAATGAACTGACGGGACAGGAAATCGCTGAATTATTGTACTTAGGTCATCAAAAGCATCATTTGAAATTGCCTTTTTATAATAAATTAGGGAACCGTTTTGTTTATTTAGCACAAGATGATGGCTGGTATAACAAAACTTATTACCGCAGCTTCAAAGATTTTTTTCATGTGCTTAGCGAAGTAGTGGCCGTAAAATTAGGAGATCTTAAGATTGAAAAATCGATCCTAGGATTTCGTAAGAAAAGAACGTATCCTCAGGTGAATAAAGAAATCCTGCTTTCATTAACACCTTTCATTAAAGAAGGAATTTGCATATCATTACGAGCTGCGGATCACCAGCGGGGGAAAATTGAAATTCCCATCTGGGTAATTGGTGATTTCGCCAATATGGATGACATGGTGGAGGAATATGATCAAATATCATCTAAACCATATCACGCGAAAATTATTTTTGACAAGAAGACAAAAGAATGGAAATTAAATGTAATCTAAATCATTTGGCTTGATAAAAAAGTCCCACTCCATTTGGGTGGGACTTCTTCTTATGAAAACCAAAGATTAAACAATCCTTCGTTCACGCCTAAGTTATACATATAATAAATTCCGAATAATATGCTGATAATGCCTGCGAGATGATTCAAATACCTATTCAACTGTTTACCGGATGTCAAAACAAAGGGGATACCAATAACAGTTGAAAAGCTGAGCATACCAACAACGGTGCCGCAACCGAAAATAAGTATGTATAAAGCACCTTGCCACGCGGTCGTAACGGTACTCATTGTAAGTAGAACCATTGCTGCACTGCCGGCAAGCCCGTGAATGAGCCCAATGAAAAAGGATTTAAAATGAGTCCGACTTTTTTTTCCATGGTTCTGGTTATCGTGGGTGTGTGGGTGATGATGGCGATGTTTCATAAATGCCAAAATACTATTTAGGCCGAGACTAACAAGCATGATCCCCACGATAAATTCGAGACTCAGAGCGACCATGTCTGTGATTGTGTTTTTGGAGACAATCAAAAACATTCCGACAATGAAAAGTGTAGCCGTGTGCCCGATACCCCAGTAAACACCGGCAAAGATCGAGCGCTTTAAATTTTTTGATTCGCTTGCGATGGTTGAAACTGCAATAACATGATCAGGCTCGATTGCATGCTTAATTCCCAGCAAAAAGCCTAATAATAATATGGATAAAAGTGATCCCGTCATTATGTGCCTCCAGATTAGCGTTTTAAAATAATTATACATGAAATATTAGGATAAATGAGAATGAGAAAATTGACAATTTAACCAGCGCTAGTTTTTAAGCAAGCTATGGCCATCATAAAATATTCAGTAGGAAAAAACATATAAAAAATTGGTGGACTACATTTCCTTTCTTTTTAAAATAAGTGTTAAAATATAACCGTCAATGAGAAAATGGAGGTTTTCGTATGAAAACAAAATTAGGTTTATTATATGGAGGAAAATCAGCCGAACACCAGGTGTCTCTGCAGACAGCACTGGCTGTCATTCGAGCGTTAGACCTTGAAAAATTTGAAATTCATCCTATTTACATAAATACAGAAGGAAAATGGATTAAAGGACCGCAGTTAAGTGAACCGGTTGAAAACGTGAAGGCGCTTGAATTTTCAAAGGGGAATCAATTATCTCCTTTATCGTTAGCCCCAGCACTTTTCCAAGCTGAAAAGCAGGAAACACTTGATGTCATCTTCCCGTTATTACACGGACCAAACGGGGAAGATGGAACGGTACAAGGTTTATTAGAACTATTAAACCTGCCATACGTAGGCAATGGAGTACTAGCTTCAGCGGCAGGAATGGATAAGGTTATGATGAAAAATGTATTTGCACAGGCAGGGCTTGCTCAAGTAAACTATGTTGCTTTTATTAAAAGTGAATGGGAGAAAGCAAAAGCAGAGGCGTATAGCAAGGTCGAAACAGAACTTGGCTATCCTTGCTTTGTAAAGCCTGCTAATCTTGGTTCCAGTGTCGGAATCAGCAAATGTACAAATCGTGCGGAATTAGAAACCGCCTTTGCCGAGGCATTTCAATTTGACCGCAAAGTCATCATTGAAGAAGGCGTCGTTGCTCGTGAAATCGAGGTGGCGGTTCTTGGGAATGATGAGCCTGAATGTTCGGTTGCCGGTGAAATTGTTCCGAAAAAGGATTTTTATGATTATAAAGCGAAATATGAAAGTGGGGATACAGCGCTGATCATCCCTGCAGACATAACAGACGAAGAATCACAACAAATTAAACAAATGGCAATCCAAGCTTTTAAATCTTTAGATTGTTCTGGTTTAGTCCGTGCCGATTTCTTCTTAACAAAAGATGGAAGAGCGCTAATTAATGAGGTAAATACGATGCCTGGCTTCACCCCATTTAGTATGTTCCCGCTCTTGTGGAAGCACACAGGCTTAGAGTATCCACAATTGATTGAGCGGCTTGTAAGTCTTGCGAAAGAAAGACATGCAGAGAAACAACAGATAAAGTTTACTTTTTAAAAAACGGAGACACGGCTGAAGTGCCGTGTCCATTTCTATTAGAAAAGCGAAAGCGCCCGTTTAGCAAAGTCCACTAGCCGCTGGGCGCTGTAGCTAGACGGTAAACAAAGTTCAAAGAAATAAATAAAAAGGAGGATATCAATGATAAAACGATCGTTAAAACAAATTGCTGAAATGGTTGCTGCCCAAAATGATATGAGTCCGTTTGCTGAAACGATGATCACGGGTGTTTCTATTGATTCTCGTAAGATTGAAAATGGAAACTTGTTTATTCCTTTTAAAGGAGAGGTTTCTGACGGACATAAATATGTCGAAGAGTCCATCAGTAAAGGAGCGGCTGCTGCCCTTTGGCAAAAGGATGTGCCGAACCCGCCGACCCATTTACCCATTTTGATTGTCGATAATTGTCTTGTGGCCTTACAGGAATTAGCAAGAAACTACCGAAAACAATTAAACGTAAAAGTGGTTGGTATCACAGGAAGCAATGGGAAAACGACGACAAAGGATATGACTGCCGGCATACTTGCCACGCATTATAAGGTTCAAAAGACAGAAGGAAATTATAATAATCATATTGGTCTTCCATTAACGGTTTTAGGCTTACACGAAGACACTGAAATTGCCGTCCTTGAAATGGGAATGAGCGGCAGGGGTGAGATTGAATTCCTAACGAAGCTTGCCTGCCCAGATGCTGTGGTGATTACCAATATTGGTGAATCACATCTTCTCGACCTTGGTTCAAGAGAAGGTATTGCGGAAGCAAAACTTGAAATCCTCCAAGGGCTAAAAGAAGGTGGACTTGCTGTCCTCCATGGTGATGAACCACTGCTGATGGAACGAATTCAACAACATAAAGGCAATGTACAGGTTAAAACATTCGGCAGAAATGAAACGAATGATCTATATCCAACTGATATTACTCAGTTAGAGAATGGGAATCGTTTCAAAATCAACGCTTCAAAGACTACTTTCGAACTTCCTGTATTAGGAACGCATAATATTTTAAATGCACTTGCCTCGATGTTGATCGCTAACTATTTTTCAATCCCTTTCGAAAAAATGAATGAGGGGTTAGCTGGTATTAAGTTAACGAATATGCGTATGGAGTTAGTAGAAGGGGAACAGGGCGAAAAAATAATTAACGATGCTTATAATGCAAGTCCCACTTCCATGATGGCGGCTATCGAATTAGTTTCCAATCTTAAAGGGTATGATCGAAAAATCCTTGTCTTAGGGGACATGTTAGAGCTTGGTCCACAGCAAGAACAGTATCATCAGCAAATTGGAACTGCTTTAAACCGTGATAAAGTCGATCTTCTGTTCACCTTTGGAAATTTAGGGGGGCACATTGCAAACTCAGCCCGAACTGTTTTGGGAGAAGAAAGAGTATTTGCTTTTACAGAAAAAGCACCACTTATTCAAGAATTAAAGCGGCATGTAAATAAAAACACATTAATCCTTGTCAAAGCATCAAGAGGTATGAAATTAGAGGAAATCGTTACGGCTTTGCAAAAAAAATAAAGGAAAATAAAACTGACGAATTTATGAATGATTTAAGCTTGATAAAAGAAAAATAACTGAGACCCCCCTTGTGTGGAGAAGTTGCCCTTCTTATCGAGTATTGGACAATTTGATGAAGTAATAGGATCGGTTTGAAATTGTAACAAACTTGTCTTTATTGCAAAATACTAGCAACAGTGGTATGATATTCATCAACGTGTCTAAAGAACGATTATTAAAGGGCATACTCCTTGAGGGAGCATGTTTTTTTTTGGTAAAATAAAGATGTTACCTAGTTACGGCATTTTGATGCGTGTCCGCTCAAGCGCCAAAGGGACTGAGCCGTTTCGGTCCTGCCTAAGATGAAGTATAAAAATCCACTGCCATCCATGTGATAAAATTTTAAACTTATTTTATCCTTGATGAACTTTAAACCTACTTGATCAAAGATGAAATATAACCTATACCATTTTTAATTAAGTCAAAATAGGACTTCAACTTGGGCCCTCCAGCGCTTTTCGCCTCTAAGAGCAGGCGCTTCCGCTTTTCTGAGTATTAGGCGAAAATATTCAGCACTTAAAAAATATTTTCACATAGATGAAGGAGAATGAAAACATTGACAAAGTTTGAAGAATTAGGTCTAAGTCAGGCCACGTTACAATCTGTCCTCAAAATGGGTTTTGAGGAGGCAACACCAATTCAGACAGAAACTATTCCATTGGGGCTAAAAGGTATTGATTTGATCGGGCAAGCTCAAACAGGAACAGGTAAAACAGCTGCATTTGGGATTCCATTGATTGAAAAAATCGATATTAGTGCGGATGCAATCCAAGGTATCATTATTGCGCCAACTCGTGAACTTGCGATTCAAGTATCAGAAGAACTATATAAACTAGGTTCAGGCAAAAGAGTTCGCGTACTGCCAATATATGGCGGGCAGGATATTAGCCGCCAGATTCGCTCATTAAAGAAAGCACCACATATCATTGTTGGTACTCCAGGTCGTGTATTAGATCATATCAACAGAAAAACGATGCGCCTCGAAACGGTAAACACAGTGATTCTTGATGAAGCAGATGAAATGTTAAACATGGGATTCATTGAAGATATTGAATCGATTCTTGCTTCAACACCAGCAGAACGTCAAACATTACTTTTCTCTGCAACCATGCCAGGGCCGATTCAAAGAATGGCAGAAAAGTTCATGAAGGATCCGCAAATTATTCGTGTCAAAACGAAAGAAATGACCGTTCCTTCAATTGAACAGTATTACCTTGAAGTAGTGGAAAGAAATAAGTTTGATGTATTAACAAGACTTCTTGATATTCAATCCCCTGAACTAGCGATTGTTTTTGGTCGTACGAAGCGCCGGGTCGATGAATTATCAGAAGCATTAACTTTAAGGGGTTATACTGCAGAAGGAATTCATGGCGATTTAACTCAGGCAAAGCGTATGTCAGTTCTTCGTAAATTTAAAGAAGGAACAATTGACGTGCTTGTTGCAACGGACGTAGCAGCAAGGGGACTTGATATCTCCGGAGTAACTCACGTATACAATTTTGATATCCCTCAAGATCCTGAGAGCTACGTTCACCGTATTGGACGTACAGGTCGTGCTGGTAAAAAGGGTGTAGCTTTAACATTTATTACACCACGTGAAAAATCATATCTTGCTGTCGTGGAAAGAACTACTAGAAGCAAGATGGAAAAAATGAAAGCTCCTACGCTTGATGAAGCTTTAGAAGGTCAACAAAAAGCAGTTGTAGAAAAGATCGTTGCAACGATTGAATCGAACAACTTACATTATTATAAAGCAGCAGCTCAAGAATTGTTGGAAGAAAATGATGCAGCAACTGTTATCGCAGCTGTGTTGAAAATGTTAACAAAAGAACCGGATACAACACCGGTTAAGCTGACAGAAGAACAGCTTCCACAAAGGCGAGAAAGAAAACCCCAAGATCGTGACCGTAGAAGAAGAGATGATTCTAGAGGTTCAGGTTCATACGGTGGGGACCGTAATAGAAAAAAAGCACCAGCAAAGCCACGCAGTGGTGAAAAAAGAACTGGCGGCGGCGGTAAGTCAGCATCAAAGCCAAGAACTTTTAACCACTAAAATACAAAAGCATGGACGATATCGTTCATGCTTTTTTTATTTGACCAAAAGGGGAACAGTAAACATAAACGCATTCTAGTTGGGGTGATTTTATGACGATTGTAAAACTTGGATATGTTGCAATGAGTGTAGAGCTTCAGAATGCTTCCCCCTCACAAACGATGACATTTGCTCAATTTGAAAAAATAAAAGACCGGGACGCAGCGATTCGGAAATTAGAGAGAATCGCTATATCGAACTTAGAAAATTGCTTGCGGTTATTAAAGCACAATGAGGGTAACCAAATTCATTTTTTCAGGCTAAGCTCGCGGGTCATTCCCCTGGCTAATCATGAGGAATTACTGGACTGGGACTACATCAAACCATTGAAAGAACCACTCAAAAAACTAGCCAATTATATAAAAGAGCACCCTTCTAGGATTGACTTTCATCCAGATCATTTTGTGGTGCTTAATTCACCGAATAAGGATATTTTGATTAATTCCTTAAAGACGCTTGCCATGCATGAAAGACTCCTAAAAGGAATGGAAATTGATACGGAACACCGTTGCGTACTTCATGTCGGTGGAGGGTATAACGATAAGGAGAAAGCCCTGGAGTACTTTATTCATAATTGGGCCTATGTTTCCCCTGCGATCCAAAAAATGATTATGCTCGAAAATGATGATACGACATTTACAATAAAGGAGACACTATACCTTTGTGAAAAGTTGGGTTTGCCGATGGTGTTTGATTATCATCATCATCTTGCTAATCATGAAGAGGAAGACTGGACGGCTGATTGGGAGCGGATTGTTGCGACCTGGACACAGTCTCCTCTGCCAATAAAGATACATATATCCAGTCCGCGCTCCGAAAAGGATTTTAGAGCCCATGCGGACACAATTGATCCACAAATGTTTCTTCGGTTTTTAAATCAAGTTAAGGGAACGGTTCCAGAGATCCACTGTATGATTGAAGCGAAGCAAAAAGATGCGGCGCTTTTTCAACTGGTAAAGGATTTGCAAGAGCGTGAAGGAGTTACGTGGATCGACCAGTCCAGTTTTATTATCGAATAAGTAGTAGTGCCGTACTCCCCAACCATGTATACTTAAATTGATTTGGAGATTGTGAAGTAGGGAGAGAGATGCATGGTTGAACCGCAAAATCGACTTTCGGAAAAGGCCTTAAAGGTATGGAGAATCTCTGCGGTAATCAAGGTTGTCATAGAATGGGTGATCACAGCAGTTGTTGTTTTACTATTAGACATTTTCAATGGCCCCTTCTGGATTTCGCTTACCCTTATCATATTAGGAGTTATTTTTACATATTTACATATTTTTCTGTTTCCTACTCTCAGATGGAAATGGTGGAGATATGAAGTTCGTGAGGAAGAAATAGAGCTGCAGGAGGGTTTCTTTATCCGGAGTCGTACCTTAATTCCAATGGTTCGCGTCCAGCATGTAGATACCGTCCAAGGACCTATCCTAAGGAAGTACAAATTAGCCTCAGTGATTGTTCATACGGCGGCCACAGCCCATCAAATTCCTGCTTTGGAAGAAACAGAAGCAGAACAATTAAGGTTCAATATATCGAAACTAGCAAGGGTTGCTGAAGATGATGTCTAAACCAAAACGACTTCATCCCATAGCCATTTTGGGATATATGGGTAAAAGAATAAAAAACTTTATTTTTCCAATTGCTGCTTTTACATTTTCGGTTACTCGCGATAGTGGGCGCCCGTTATTATTCGCCTTGGGTGTATCCTTTATATCGATTATTATTATTTTTATCACCAGTCTCCTCTCGTGGTTACGGTATACATATAATTTGGAACAGGATGAACTCCGGATTAAAG
Organism: Bacillus sp. ISL-77; assembly: GCF_018613105.1. Taxonomy (NCBI): domain Bacteria; kingdom Bacillati; phylum Bacillota; class Bacilli; order Caryophanales; family Bacillaceae; genus Bacillus; species Bacillus sp. ISL-77. The sequence goes on along the minus strand of NZ_JAGGQY010000021.1, from coordinate 10,389 downwards.
ATGGGATTTTCATTCGAAAGAAAAGATACATTCCATATGAACGAATTCAAAGTATCGATCTTTCCGAAGGTATTTTACAACGATTGTTCGGGTTGGTAAAACTCCAAATTGAAACGGCTGGCGGAATGGGAGCAGAAGAAGCGGAAGCCGTCCTTTCTGGGATATCGAAAGAGGAGGCTCTGGTAATCCAGGAATTTACGGCAGCAGCTAAAGGGAACGGGGCAATCGAAGGAAAAGATCTACCTGAGGGTCAATCCGTTTATAAAATTTCCACCGGACAATTATTGATTCTTTCCCTAACCTCAGGCGGTGTTGGGGTGGTCATCTCAGCTGTCCTTGCGTTATTAAGTCAAGTGGATGACCTGATTCCCTTTCGAAGATTAGCCAGCGGAATTGAAAAATGGACGGCCCCTAGTCTGATCCTGCTTATGATCCTTGTGGTTATTGGATTTTTTCTCGCATGGGTAATCGCGCTCATTGGTACTATGCTAAAGTATGCTAATTTTACTGTGATCAAAAAAGACAATGATTTAGTTATTACTCAGGGTCTGTTGGAGAGAAGACAAATAACAATTCCATTGAAGCGGATCCAAGCGATTCGCATCAGTGAAAATATTGTCAGACAACTCCTCGGTTATGCGACCGTATATGCGGAAAGTGCTGGCGGGTCATCGGCCAATCAAGAGGGTTCTAAAGTGACCCTTTTGCCGATCGTCAAGCTAGATCAGATCGCTTCCATCCTTGAACCGGCCATTACAGATTACCTTGTCCCGACCACCTTTACCCCACTACCGAAACGGTCGATGTGGCGCTATATATTCAGGCACTGGTACATTGCTATTCCGATCGTGATTGTGTCCCTAATATTTTTGAAGACTTGGGGCCTTCTTTCCATCATTCTGCTTGGTGCGATGACGCTTGGGGCTGTTTTAAAATATAAGGCAGCTGGTTGGACTCTTGCTGAACAGCAGCTAACGCTAAGATACCGGACGTTAATGTTGATTCGAACGACGGTTATAATGAAGAAAAATAAGATTCAAAGCTTGGAAATAAGAGAAAGTTATTTTCAGCAGAAACAAGAACTAGGAACATTCGAAGCCTTTGTGAAATCGGGCGTCGGTGATGCAGGCGGCACTGTCGTTGATATAGAAAAGGGCGATCTAGCGAAAATTTATGATTGGTATTCTAGCGGCAAAGAAAAAAGGATTTGCAGTGAAAGGTAGTTTCGACTGCAAATCCCTGTTATTTTTGTGCTAGTAATCCAAGAATAGCAATGATAATAATCGACGCCCAAATGATCACTTTCAATGGAGATTGATAGGAGATGCTGCTTTTCTTACTGCTGGCCCAGTTCGCGGTGCCTCGAATCGAATCGGATAAATCTTTTTTATTAAAATAAGGAATCGCCCCCATTAAAAAACCACCAAGTAATCCAAAAAGATGGGCGGTAATATTAATATTCGGCTGTAAGAATGTCATAATGAGACTGACAACACAAAGAGTAAGGATTATTTGCGAGTTTTGCTTAGAAAGCATATGTTTCCGAAACATAATAACCGCCAGGTAATAACCAAACAAACCAAATATCGCTCCACTTGAGCCAACGTGGGTATAGGTGAGCGGCTGGAGCAGCAGTGTGGCGACATTTGCAATAAAACCTGACAGCAGATAGACAAATAAAAATCTGCCGCTTCCAAGCATGCGCTCCAGTGCCGGTCCAAATAACACAAGTGAAAAGCTATTAAACAGCATGTGTGAAAAACCACTATGAATAAGGGTTGGTGTAATCAGCCGCCAATATTCCCCTTCCTTAATATAAAGATTAACTCCAGAAAGATTTTCAAAGAACCAAGAGTTAGGGAAGATGGTTATACTCGTTAAAAGATATAATCCTACATGAATGGTAATAATAATAGAAACAATCGGATAAAGGCGGATAAAATCGCGAAAACTTTCCGTTCTCGTAAACATGATAAAAACCTCCTGAGTTTCACATTAACTATTAATAAACTAATTTCCGTCCTCGTACACTATTACTTATGCTCATTGTATATCAAATAGAAGGAAGATGAACGATGATTAAAGGGATTGGGATCGATATTATTGAACTTTCAAGGATTGAGGACATCCTCAATCGACAAAAGAAGTTTGTGGACCGCGTGTTAACTCCAAATGAGCGGCTAAAATTTGAAGATTTATCGGATGTCAGAAAAGTAGAATTTTTAGCAGGGCGCTTTGCGGCGAAAGAAGCGTATTCAAAAGCGAATGGCACAGGTATTGGAGAAGAGTTATCATTTTTAGATATTGAAATTGAAAATGATAGATCTGGAAAACCCTTTTTTGCAAAGCCAGAGAGGCATGCCCATTTATCTATTTCACATAGTAGAGATTACGCCGTAGCGCATGTAATTATTGAAGAAATTTAGTGCATATAAATTTTTATAATATTAGTTTTGTTAAACTTGTATGTTGATTTAACAATGGGATTTAACATAGCTGTAAAATTAAATAGCTTGGCAACTCCTTATCATATTCCTTTAGGTTGTCTCATATATTCATAGGGAAACAGGAGAGACAAGGTCAGCCATGGTCATTTTGGAAAGCAAACTCCATTGCCTGACCCCTGCCTTTCTCTTCTCTATAATCATATGAAATGAGACAAGAAGGGGTTGAAGGAATGAGGAAAAAGTTATTGCTGCTAATCACGGGGCTCATGGTCATTTTTGTACTAGCGGCCTGCGGTTCTAAATCACAAGGTGATGTGGTAAAAGAGCTAACGGGGAAACTAGATGACTTAAGTGGCTATAAGGTGAATGCAAAAATGACGTTGAAAATGGGATCTGATTCACAAATTTATAAGGTTGAAATTTGGCATAAGGATCCTACCTTTTACCGTGTGAATTTGAAAAATGCTCAAAAAGACCAAAGTCAGATGATATTAAGGAATAACGAAGGGGTATTTGTTCTTACACCTGCTCTAAATAAGAGCTTCCGCTTCCAAAGCGATTGGCCGCAAAACAGCAGCCAGGCCTACTTGTATGAATCGCTGATTAAGGATATTGTTGCCGATAAAAGTGCAAAATTCTCCACCACTAAAGAATATTATGTATTCGAAACGAAGACCCGCTATCAAAACAATACAATGCTGCCATTCCAAGAAATCAAATTGAATAAGAGTGATTTATCACCTGCTATGGTAAAAGTAATGGATCCGGATCGAAATGCCCTTGTAACTGTTGAGTTTTCCAAAGTGAAATTTAATGCTAGCTTTGACAAGGATGATTTCGATATGAAGAAAAACATGACACGTGCGCAGCTTAATTTGCCTGCTATGGCAGATGGCGGCGATGATGCCTTTACCGTTATGTATCCAACTACAGAACTTAAAGGGACAAAATTGATTGAGGAAAAAGAAGTGGCGCTAGAAGATGGCAAGAGGGTTGTCCTCACCTATGATGGCAAAAAATCGTTCACGCTTGTCCAGGAAAAGGTAACAGCAAAAACAGCGTCTGCGAATCCAACTTATATTGAAGGTGATATTGTCGACTTAGGTATGACGATCGGAGCAGTTTCGGAACACTCCCTCTCTTGGTCGCATAATGGTGTGGATTACTTGATTGCATCGAAAAACCTAACGAAGGAAGAAATGATTGAAGTTGCAGCATCTGTCCAAGGTGAAGCAGTAAAATAAATATTGATACTAGCAGGCTCTTTACAGGGCCTGTTTTTATTTGTAAATGAAAGTAAACAGCAGTATGATAATTTTTGTGATAAAATGGAATGATATTTAATTAAAGCTATTAGGAAGTGGAAACATGGAAGAGCAAGGTTTTTTTTATAGAGATACATGGGCGGAAATAGATTTAGATTGTATTCTTGCCAATGTTGCCTCCGTCAAAAAGCATTTGCCTCAAGACGTGAATATGATCGCAGTTGTCAAAGCAAATGCATATGGCCACGGGGATATTCAAGTGGCAGAAACAGCCCTTGAAGCAGGTGCAGCCTATTTAGCTGTTGCTTTTATGGATGAAGCGATAGCCTTAAGAAAGAAAGGAATTACTGCTCCTATTCTTGTCTTGGGTGCTGCACGGCCTGAAGATGTTCAAGTGGCAGCGAAATTTAATATTACCCTTACTGCTTTCCAGAAGGAATGGCTGCAAGAGGCCATAAAACATCTAAAGACAGAGGATCGCATTTCTTTTCATATCAAAGTAGATACAGGGATGGGGAGAATTGGTGTTCGCAGCTTACCAGAGTTAACTGCAATCGAACAAATCATCTCCGAAAATGACCAATTTATATTGGAAGGGATTTATACACACTTTGCTACGGCTGATGAACTGGATGAAACCTATTTTCGTCAGCAATTAGCGTTATTTGACAGTATGGCAAATGGGCTAAAAGAACAACCGAAGTATATCCACTCAAGCAATAGTGCTGCTGCACTAAGATATCCTAGCGCTTATTTTAATGCCGTTCGGATTGGCATTGCAATGTATGGCCTGACACCTTCACTTGAAATGGAAAGTGAAATTCCTTTTCCGCTCCGGGAAGCATTTTCACTCAGGTCACGACTTGTCCATGTAAAGAAGTTGCAAAAGGGCGAAAAAGTGAGCTATGGGGCAACGTATGAAACCGGTGAAGAAGAGTGGATTGGGACCATTCCGATTGGTTATGCAGACGGCTGGATTCGCAAACTGCAAGGTCAAGAGGTGCTTGTTAAGGGGACGAGGTCGCCGATTGTCGGTCGAATCTGTATGGATCAATGTATGATTCGTCTCCCATATCATGTTCCAATTGGGACCACCGTAACATTAATCGGCGGGGACGAGGATCAGTTTATTTCCGTTAATGAAATCGCCCAAAAGCTTGACACAATTAATTATGAAGTTCCATGTATCATTGCAAATCGAGTTCCGCGCCTTTATAAAAAGGGTGGGAAAATTGTCGATTTAAAAAATTACCTTCTTGAAGATTAATGGGCTAAATGAAGATTTCCAGTCATATTTATGATATTGCGGTAATTTGTGCATAAAAGAGTGTTTTATTGGCTTATAATACAGTAGTATTATAAATAGTCTATGCAATAAGTTTGATAAGTGTTATTATTGTATATGGTACAGATAGATAAGTGAAACTCACTGTATGAAACAAACTCTGGGTCGATTCATGTAGTGTGTTAAATTTATGCGTCAGAAGGAATTCAGGTTAGATAAAAATGGTGTGTAGTGATGGTGGAGGTGTATGTTTGTGGCTGAGTCAGGCGCAACTACGGAAATCTTAGTGAAGTTACCGCAACATCTTTTAACGGAATTAGATGGTTTTGTTAAACAAGAAAATGTAAACCGCAGCGAGTTTATCTACCAAGCAACAAAAATGTATTTACGCGAACGAAAAAAGAGACAAATTCGCGAGTCGATGAGACGTGGATACATGGAAATGGCAAAGATAAATCTTAGAATTGCATCAGAAGCATTTTTAGCAGAATATGAGGCAGAACACACAGTTGAACGTCTTGTAAGCGGAGGATAATCCTTTGATAGTCAAACGTGGTGACGTTTATTTCGCGGACCTATCCCCAGTTGTTGGTTCTGAACAAGGCGGCGTCCGACCTGTACTTGTCATCCAAAACGACATCGGGAATCGGTTTAGTCCCACAGTGATTGTTGCAGCGATTACAGCTCAAATTCAAAAAGCCAAGCTTCCTACTCATGTAGAAATTGATGCGAAGCGCTACGGATTTGAACGAGACTCGGTCATTCTGTTAGAGCAAATTCGTACAATTGATAAGCAGCGGTTAACCGATAAAATCACCCATCTCGATGACGAAATGATGGAAAAAGTGGATGAAGCCTTGCAGGTTAGCCTGGGTCTCATCGAATTTTAATTTAAAGCACGCTCTTTTTAGGAAGAGCGTTTTTTCATACATATCCTGACCTCATTTTCTACTTCTGCTTAGGCGAGCTCATATGCTCGCCTATTTTTTTTGAATAAATTGCAGAAGGCACTTTAATGAAACGGTCTAATGATTCTGATACAATAGAATGAAAAGGAATGGAGGATTGTTTTGTGAATGATACAATCGTAAAAGATGATCAATTGTTAAAGAAAATTGCTGCTGAACTGACAATTTCTTATAAACAAGTAAAGAGTGTGATTTCTTTATTAGATGAAGGCAATACAGTTCCTTTTATTGCTCGATATCGTAAAGAAATGACAGGAGCGCTTGATGAAGTACAGATTCGCAATATTTTAGAACGCTGGCAGTATATCCAAAACCTTGAGCATAGAAAAGAAGAGGTTATTCGAATCATTGCTGAACAAGGGAAATTAACAGATGAACTTAACCAGGCGATTACCAAAGCCGAAAAGCTTCAAGAGGTTGAAGACTTATACAGGCCATATAAACAAAAAAGACGGACAAAAGCGACGATTGCAAAAGAAAAGGGCTTGGAACCTTTAGCAGAGTGGCTTCTGACTTTTACAAAAGAAAGTGTGGAGGAAAAAGCAAAACAATTTTTATCAGAAGAAAAAGAAGTCCTTACGGTTGAGGATGCGATTGCAGGCGCGAAAGACATTATTGCGGAATGGGTTTCTGATGATGCTGAAAGCCGTAAATGGATTCGTAAAGAAACGTTTAAATCCGGTGCAGTTGTATCGGTGGTTAAAGAAGCGGAAAAAGACGAGAAAAACGTCTACGAAATGTACTATGAATATGAAGAACCTGTAAATAAAATTGTTCCGCATCGAATTCTCGCTTTAAATCGCGGTGAAAAAGAGGACATTTTAAGAGTTTCGATTAAAATGAATGCCGATTTAATCCTGTCATATTTGTCGAGAAAATGGATCCGTGTCCAGCACTCACCATCAGCACCCATTGTGCTAGAAGCGATGGAGGATAGCTACAAAAGATTAATTCAGCCCTCCATTGAGCGGGAAATCCGCAGTGAATTAACGGATAAGGGTGAAGAGCAAGCCATACATATATTCTCTGAAAACCTTCGTAACTTACTTTTACAGCCACCGTTGAAAGGCAAAGTCGTCATCGGTGTCGACCCTGCCTACAGGACAGGCTGTAAATTAGCAGTAGTAGATGAAACAGGTAAGGTGCTGAAGATAGATGTGATCTATCCCCACCCACCGGTTAACAAAGCCAAAGAAGCGCGCGAAAAGTTTATTCACATCCTCCGCGAGTACAAAGTTGAAATGGCAGCCATCGGAAATGGCACAGCCTCAAGAGAAACAGAACAGTTTGTGGCTGATATCTTAAAAGAAATGGATGAGGAGATTTTCTATTTAATTGTTAATGAAGCCGGTGCCAGTGTATATTCTGCATCTGAACTTGCTAGAGAAGAGTTTCCAAATCTGCAGGTAGAAGAAAGAAGTGCAGCCTCCATTGCCCGCCGCTTGCAGGATCCATTAGCGGAATTGGTGAAAATTGACCCAAAATCGGTTGGTGTCGGTCAATACCAGCATGATGTTTCCCAGAAACGTCTGTCAGAATCGTTGCATTTTGTGGTCGAAACAGCCGTTAACAGGGTCGGTGTAAATGTGAATACTGCTTCTCCATCACTTTTACAGTATGTAGCGGGGCTTAACAAGACTGCTGCAAATAATATTGTCAAAAAGCGTGAAGAGGAAGGGAAATTTACGAGCAGGGTTCAATTAAAGAAAGTACCTCGTCTTGGTGCAAAAACCTATGAGCAGGCGATTGGGTTCTTGCGCGTATTAGATGGCAAGCAGCCGCTTGACCGAACAGGGATTCATCCGGAAAATTACGACGAAGTGAAGAAATTATTAGCGAGTCTAGGATTTACAACTGATGACCTTGGTTCGGATGAGTTAATAACTGCTCTTAATGGGATTGATTTAAAAGCTGTTTCAGAAGAACTTGCTATCGGGGAATTAACCCTAAAGGATATTATTGATGCTTTGGTAAGGCCGGAACGAGATCCGCGCGATGATTTACCACGCCCTCTTTTGAAAAAAGATGTCCTTAAGTTAGAAGATCTACAAGCAGGTATGGAGCTGCAAGGTACGGTTCGGAATGTTGTGGACTTCGGTGCATTTGTTGATATCGGCGTTAAGCAGGACGGGCTTGTGCATATTTCCAAACTAAGCAATAGATTTGTAAAACATCCATTGGACATTGTGTCAGTAGGGGATGTAGTCACTGTATGGGTGGATTCCGTTGATATGAAAAAAGGCCGGGTTGCGTTAACAATGCTGGCGCCTTCGAACTAGTTGGAAGTAACGGGTTCCTGTAATAACATTATCAGCATTATAGAAGACCATTTCGCAAAGCGAGTGGGTCTTCTTTTTTATTTTTGTCCCAATCAACTAACTCTTAGAAATAATTATTAGATGTGAAGGGAAAGGGTCTCATAAATGTTCATGAGGAGAGAAATAGGAAGGAAAAGGTGTAAATTGTCCCCATGAGATGTTCATGAGGACAGAAATAGGAATGAAAAGGTGTAAATTGTCCTCATGAGGCGTTCATGAGGACAAAAATAGGAAGAGAATGGTGTAAATTGTCCTCATGAGGCGTTCATGAGGACAAAAATAGGAAGAGAAGTGCATAAATTGTCCTCATGAACTTAAGAGAAGTGTTTTTTTCTGTAAAAGAACCAGCACTGGTTTAGCATCTTGATCTGATAGCGATCCTTCTCATAGAAAGCTCTTTTCATTTGGTTTTGCAACCAAGTTGGCATAATAAAACCTCCCGAAAAGTACATCATTATTAAAGGTATATACAATATATGCTATAATAGGTTGTCATGTTCGCGAAGAAAGTGAGGGTCCCGAAATGGAACAACAAGAACTTCAATCATTAGTTGAAAAGATATCTGTTGAATCATTTGGGAAGCAGTTTCGACACATAGCGTCTTTCAATCCAAGACTAAGGTCAACAGGCGGCAGATACCTTCTTGGCACACATAATATTGAAATAAATAAAAAATATTACGAGCAGCTAGGTGTAAAAGAATTAGTGGGGATTATTAAACATGAGCTATGCCATTATCATCTTCACCTTGAAGGGAAGGGGTATCAGCATAGAGACCAAGAGTTTAAGCAATTATTAAAAAAAGTAGGAGCACCGCGATTTTGTGCACAATTACCCGATAGACCAGTAAAGCGAACATCCAAAAAAATTCTTCTATATCAATGCACGAAATGTCAGCTATCTTACAGGCGAAAAAGAAGCATTGATACAAGTAGATATGTTTGTGGAAAATGTAGGGGAAAGTTGACGAAAATAAAAGAAATAATTTTAGAATGACGTAAGAATTTGGAAAAAATCTTTATCTAAAAACTATATTGACTTTCTATTATAACGTCATTATAATGTAAAGAGTCGATAAGGTGATTGCCTAATTGATTTAAGGTTTTTAATAGTATTATTCCGCAGTAGCTCAGTGGTAGAGCTATCGGCTGTTAACCGATCGGTCGTAGGTTCGAGTCCTACCTGCGGAGCCATATGGGGAAGTACTCAAGAGGCTGAAGAGGCGCCCCTGCTAAGGGTGTAGGTCGGGTGACCGGCGCGAGGGTTCAAATCCCTCCTTCTCCGCCATATAATTTTTCGGCCCCTTGGTCAAGCGGTTAAGACACCTCCCTTTCACGGAGGTAACACGGGTTCGAGTCCCGTAGGGGTCATCTGGGACGGGGAGTGACATTGATTCATTTCCTGTTTCTTAATCTTTATAAACATCAATATTGGGCTATAGCCAAGCGGTAAGGCATCGCACTTTGACTGCGACATGCGTTGGTTCAAATCCAGCTAGCCCAGCCATTTTTTTATAAATCAATATTAAATGCGGGTGTGGCGGAATTGGCAGACGCACCAGACTTAGGATCTGGCGCCGCAAGGCGTGGGGGTTCGACTCCCTTCACCCGCACCAAATGTTTTACTTGAATTAATTTGGTTAGTATGTTATGATTGTTTTTTGTCGCTAATTATCGTGCGGTCGTGGCGGAATGGCAGACGCGCTAGGTTGAGGGCCTAGTGGGGGCAACCCCGTGGAGGTTCAAGTCCTCTCGGCCGCACCAAATAAATTGTTGACAAACAATACCGAGTCTGGTATACTTTAAAAGTTGACTTCAATACATGCGCCCTTAGCTCAGCTGGATAGAGTGTTTGACTACGAATCAAAAGGTCGGGAGTTCGAATCTCTCAGGGCGCATTTTTACGGGAAGTAGCTCAGCTTGGTAGAGCACTTGGTTTGGGACCAAGGGGTCGCAGGTTCGAATCCTGTCTTCCCGACCAGTTGAATATATTTTATGCGGGTGTAGTTTAGTGGTAAAACCTCAGCCTTCCAAGCTGATGATGAGAGTTCGATTCTCTTCACCCGCTCCAAATTACCTTTAATAATTGTTCTTTGAAAACTAAAC
>NZ_JAGGQY010000020.1:0-48855 GCF_018613105.1 Bacillus sp. ISL-77 | reverse complement strand
GGTCAATAGTAAGCTATGTATTAGGAACTTCAAATAATAATCCATTGGTGTTTAAAACCTTTGATTTAGCATTGGAGGCCAACCTCGGTGCCACTCCCCTTCTCCACAGTGACAGGGGATTCCAATACACTTCCAATGTATTTAAAAGGAAAATTGAAAAAGCAGAAATGGTGCATAGTATGTCAAGAGTGGGAAGGTGTATCGATAATGGACCGATGGAGGCCTTTTGGGGAACATTGAAATGTGAGAAGTATTATCTAAACAAATACAATACGTTTGAAGAGTTGAAGAAAGACATTGAGGAATACATACATTTTTATAATCATGAAAGATTACAAAAAAGACTAAACGGCCTTAGCCCCTTAGAATACAGGGCTAAAGCCGCTTAATGTCGTTTATTTATTTCCACTGTCTACTTGACGGGGGGCAGTTCAGAATTGGAAGTTGCCTGATTTTTTATTAAAAGGGAATCCCAAGTATTAAGTCTCTCCAACCAGAACTAATTTTCTTTTGACCGGTCAAAGAAAAATATCTTACCTTCTTTAGTTGGAAAAAGATTTAACTCCTTAACCTTATCTGCGTGATTCGTCATGATTTCCTTAAAAAGTTCATTCGCGGATTTATTTTTTGTTTCTATCCCCAATTTTTTTGCGGCTTGGAAAATTCGTTTTTCTCGGACTTCGTGGGCTACTTTACGAAGATTTTTATTTTCAATAGATATGCCTAGTTCTTTAGCGTCTTTTTTAATCTGAGTCTCATGAATTTCATGGACTAAATCCTTTAAATCTTTGCCATTAGTCGAGATTCCTAAATCCTTGGCCACTTTTTTTATGTGGGTTTCACGAACTTCATTGGCTAAATCATATAGTTCTTTGCCTTCAATCGAAATACCCAACTCTTTCGCTTCATTTTTGATTACTGTATCTCGGACTTCTTTCTCCAATGAATCTATGTCCTTCCCTTTGGTGTCAATCCCTAGCGATTCGGCCTGCTTTTTAATAAACTCAGGATCGTGTTTAAAATGAGCTCGACCATGGGCTTCTGTTGCCTTTACATGTGCGTTATCCTCTGTTGCAAAAACCTGCACTGAACCTAGAAATCCAAACAATAAAACCATTACACAAATACAGGTCCTCTTCATCTTTCTCATCATGTGATATCCTCCTAAAATGGTTTGGGTATTGCAGATGATAGGATGTCCAGAAGATATTACCAATTTATGAACAAGTTGTTAAATTTTGTATTACGCTTCTTTTATTTTTCTTTGCTAAAATGTAAGGATTCATAATCTGAGATGAGATGAGATGAGTAAGGGATTTTTCGAATTCTTAATATACTTCCATGCAGACTCGGAATTTTTTTCCACTTCCTGTTGTTTAAGTCCAATCATTGTTTGGTAATCATACAAAAATAAAGCTCCTGCAAAATTAGGAGCTTTAAAGGAAGTTATTATATGGATTTGTTTATCGAACTTTTTCTAAATGACGTACCATTTGCCCGTAATGACCTGTTACGTGCTGAACGATTAAATGGTCGACTAAGAATGATAACGGTTTTCCGTCAAAGTTTGGATTATAACTTGGAGCTGTTTTTACTAGATCCTCTTCTTTAACTCTAGCAAGTGCTGCCTCAACCTTCGGTACTAAGTTTAGTAGTTTAGTTATGGCATACTCTTTCTTAATACGAGATACAATGTTTTCATCTACTGCAGCTAAACGACGTACATGTTCATGATTCCGTCCCCATTTTGCACCTGGAACAACTAGCAATGCTTCCAAATCGGCTACCCAAAAATCTACCGCTTCTAAAATATGAGAAACAATTTGCATGGTGGACCATTCATTTTCAGAAGGTTTAACATAAAGAGTTGCCTCTTCCGTATTTTTCACTACCGCTACAATATCATCTATACTCTTTTTAAAAGTCTCCAATTTTTCATTCAGTACTGCTGTCGACATCGTAATAAGCCCTCCTACAATTCACTTATTGTGAACTTTCAACACTTTCGTGCTAAATAGTATTATAAGAATAGATTAAAAATGCGCTAGAGTTAGCTCTAACGCATTTTTGATTTGCGTAAAGTTGTAAATTAGCAATCGACACGTTGGTAATTTTTATTGAAATAGCCATATAAGAAATCAACAATCTTGTAATCAGTTGGTTTGTGTTGTTCTAAAATAAAGTTGCGAAGTGAAATGGTCGTTGGATCCTCCGCGTGAATGATTTCGCCCCATTTACGTGCTGTTGTTTGTACCATTGTAGAACGTGGAATTCGCATTTCTTGGTATGCTTTAAATGCTTCTTCGTAAGTATTATGTTCTTTTAATTTCGCACCTAGGACAAACGCATCTTCAAATGCTTGAACGCCGCCTTGAGCTAAATATTGAAGCATAGCATGACCAGAATCCCCTAATAGCGTAATGTTGCCTTTTGTCCAATTGTCGATTGGTTCACGGTCAAACATTTGCCAACGGAATTGACGGTTAATGTAAGTTAAAGCGTTTTGAACTTTTGGATGACTATTTTCAAAACGACGTGTAAGTTCTTCTGGATTTCCCCAGTCTTCTACAGTAGCATCATAGGATTTAAATACTACTACTTGGTTGTAAAGCTCACCACGACGAACTGGATATTGTACTAAGTGTAGGTTTGGCCCAATCCACATGATGACATCATCTAAGTCTAAGTTTGAGTTATTAGCCACTTCTTCAATTGGAATCGTTCCACGGTAAGCTACATAAGCAGAGTTTACTGGTTCATCATCAATCAGTAGCTTACGCATTTTTGATTTTACCCCATCCGCACCAATCACTGCTTCTGCACTAAACGTTTCACCATTTTGGTTGACAATGGTTACAGTATCACCGTTTTGTTCTGCCGTTTGAATGGTTTGGTTTGTAAAGAATTTGATATTCCTGCGTTTTTGACATGCTTCATATAGAACTCTGTGTAAGTCAGAGCGATGCAATACGACATATGGTTGGCCGAATTCTTTTTGGAAACCTTCCCCTAAATCAAGAGTTGCTAACACTTCTGCAGTATAAACATCTTTTAGAACAAGACGTTTTGGTACTACCGCATGCTTTAAAATTTCTTCCTTTACTCCTAGACGGTCTAACACTTCTAACGCGTTTGGTGCTAACTGAATACCTGCACCTACTTCTCCAAATTCAGGTGCTTGCTCAAAAATTGCTACTGATTTACCAGATTCCTGGATTGATAGGGCTACGGCTAAACCACCGATTCCTCCACCTACTACAATAATATCGCTTACATTAGTCATTGAAAATTCCTCCCAAATAAGTTATTATCTTCTACAAATAGTGAACAATGTTCTTGATAAGTAAACTTTAAATCATCTTTCACTATTTCGTCAATACAAAAATTTTTAAATTCTGAAATTTCTTTTAATCAATTTATCTACTACACTATCCAATATCAATTGAAAAGAGGGGGATCATTATGACAATTGAAACGAAAACAACTGGTGTTCAGTCATTACAAATTGGGTTAAACATATTAGAAATCTTAGCAATGGATAAAGAGCCTCTAAAGTTTACTGATATTCAAAACCGAACTTCTATGACAAAAGGTAATTTATATAAATATTTGGCAACACTATGCCAATTTGGATTAATCAATCGTAATCCTCATACAAACACGTATACGCTTGGACATAAATTAGTACAGTTAGGAAATATTGCTTTAGGTCAAACTTCTTTAATTGAAGTGGTTATACCCTATTTCAAAAAGATCACCGAGCACACGAGCCTAACAGTACTACTGGCTGTTCCTTCGATAAAAGGCCCACTCATTTCATATATTTTAAGTGCAGATTATGGAATAAATATCGGAGCACAAATGGGGACACACTTGCCGCTCTCCTCCTCAACCGGCGTCGTTTTTTCTGCTTTTGAAAATGATGTCCTCATGAAAGAATGGGAAGAAGAAGAATTATCCCAGCTTAATGAAAGTGAATTACAGCAATATCAAGGTGAAAAGGAAAAAACAAGAGAGTTGTTTTTTGCATCAAAAACTGAACCGCTAATCAATCATGTCTCTTCTTTTAGTGTCCCTTTATTAAATTTCAACAATGAACTGCTCGGTGCCATTACCATCGTTGGTATTACTGAGACTGTACCAAAATCAGCGGACCATCCGATTGGACAATACGTTCTCAAAACCGCAAAGGGAATTTCAGAATATTATGGTTTCATAGAATAATCTCCTACTCTTCCATCTGCGTTTTAGCATGAAGTTCTTCTATAGAAGTTTATGCTTTTTACTTTGTAATCCTGAATATTTGAGGAGATATGAAATGATAATAGGATTTTATTTTTTCTGAAAACAAATAATATTGACAATCTTATCAAAACCTATTAATATTTTTTATAAATAGTGAACTAGTTTCACAATTAGTGAAAACGAGGAGGACAACAATGAAACTTATTAATTTTACTGTCGCTGGGCATACTCGTGCAGGGGCAATCGTGGACAACCAAGTAATCGATTTAAACTATGCGTACCAAGCACAGTTAAAAGCAGAAGGAAAGTACCGTTTCGAAGCCATCGCAAAAGCATATGTGCCAGAAAATACAGACGAGTTATACCAAGGTGGTAAAGAATCACTGCAACTAGCGCAAAATGCAATCGATTTCATTTTAGCTAATCCTGAAAGCTTTGATAAAAAAGTGATTTACAATCTCGAGGATGTTAAGGTAGAAGCACCTGTTCAACGGCCAGGCAAAATTATTTGTGTTGGTCACAACTACCGCGAGCACATTTTAGAAATGGGTCGTGAACTCCCAACCCACCCAGTTATTTTTGCAAAATTCGCTAATACCATTTTAGGACCCGAGGACGATATTCCACACTATCCAATTTCTGACCAACTTGACTATGAAGCAGAGTTTACTTTTGTTGTTGGCAAACAAGCACGCAATGTTTCCGAAGAAGATGCATTAGACTATGTAGCAGGTTATACCATTACAAATGACGTCACCTATCGTGATATTCAACGACGCACTCTTCAATGGTTACAAGGAAAAACAGTTGAAGGTAGTGCACCGATGGGACCCTATTTAGTAACTTCCGATGAGTTACAAAATCCATCTGGCTTAGATGTTGTTCTAAAAGTAAATGGGGAAATACGTCAAAAAACAAATACTGCGAATCTAGTATTCTCCGTTCAAAAATTAGTAGCTTTCTTATCCAATTTAATGACATTAGAGCCAGGGGATGTTGTTTTAACAGGAACTCCTGGGGGTGTTGGAGTTGCGATGAATCCTCCGCAATTCTTAAAAGATGGAGACGTCGTTCGGATTGAGATCGACCAACTTGGTGCGCTTGAAAATAAGGTAAAGGCAACAGATGTCTTAGCCACTGTATAATTAGGATTTGCAAGGGGTCTAGCAGCATACGCTGCCCCCCTTTTCGCTATAAATTTGAATAATAAAGGAGAATGTGAAATGGCTGAAGTAAATCCAGAAGTTCAGGAGTTTATGAAAAGCTCAATTGTAACCGATTACACAAGAGATATTCAACAATACAACTTAGGACCTCTTTGGGAAGCAATTCCAGCAATTATGCACAAAACGCCAAAGCCTCAGGCACAAGCTTATCTTTGGAGCGATGAATTACTCAAAAAGAAAATGGCTGAAGCCGCTCAAATCTTCACTCCAGAACGCGGTGGGGAACGTCGTGCGATTTATTTCCAAAATCCTGGCTTAACTTATCGTGAACCTTGGGGATGGGGATCTACTACTCAAACGATTTATGCAGCTATTCAAATGTTATTGCCTGGTGAGCAAGCTCCCTCGCACCGTCACTCACAAAGTGCCTTGCGCTTCATTTCTGAAGGATCAGGTGCATACACGATCGTACAAGGTCAGCGTATTTTCATGGAAGAAGGCGACTTTTTAATTACTCCAAAGGGCTTATGGCATGGGCACGCCCATTTAGGTACAGAGCCGATGTATTGGATGGATGCTTTAGATATCCCTACTCTTTACGCAATCGGTGGTACCTTCTTTGAACCTTATGAAGATGGTTTACAACAACCAGATATTCCAGATAACTTTTCAGAGATCCGTTATCGTGGCGGCATGGTTCGTCCTGTTGGTGATGAAAAATTCACAGTTGCTCCACTTGCTAATTATAAATGGGATCGAACGGTAGAAGGAATTAAAGGCTTGATGGAATTCGATCCAAATCCACAGCATGGATATGCAGTAGATTACATTAACCCATCTACAGGTAAATCGGCGAACCCGACGCTTGGCACTCGAATGCAGCATTTACCACATGGGTTCCAAACAAAGGCATTACGCCATACACACTCAACTGTTTACCAAGTACACAAAGGTTCAGGTCACACAGTCATTAATGGCATTCGCTTCGATTGGAAAAAAGGCGATTACTTCGTTGTTCCAAACTGGGCTTGGTATGAACACTCTGCATCAGAAGACTCTTACCTCTTCTCAGTAAACGATTTACCAATTATGAACCGTTTCGACTTAGAACAAGAGCAATTGTTTGAAGAAAACAACGGCCACCAAAAAATTACTGGCGAATTTAAAGCGGACTTCCGTTAATAGAATGATTTAAAAAAACGCTCAATTTGAGCGTTTTTTTTCATTTGCAAATTTGAAACTGCCCTAACCTATTAAAGGTAAGCCTTTATGACCACTTCACTAGTGAATTAAGTAATATACCCACGGCAAAAAGCAGCAGCATGATATGTGTGTAGTTTAACGTACGCTTTCGTTTATTTTGAAGAAAAATCAATATCCAAAGAATAGCTAAAACGATATGAATAAAGTCCAGTACATGTTCATCTCCTGCCATTAGCACCATCTCCTAGGATCTTCGTTTACATGTGTTTCCGAAAATCCCCCGATATCCCATCTTCCTTATCTTTTGAGCCATTTTTAGGCTCCTATCATCCGATACCAAATGATCATTTAAACAGGGGCAACCACCTTATGAAATCCACTCATGCAAATACAATCGTTTTATTACCATGAACAAGTACTTTATCTTCAACATGCCAGGAAACGGCTTCGGCGAGAACTCTTTTTTCCACATGACGTCCCGCTGTCTTTAAATCCGCTACTGTATAGCGATGATTAATACGCTGTACATCTTGTTCAATAATTGGTCCTTCATCAAGATCATTTGTTACATAATGGGCAGTTGCTCCTATTAACTTCACCCCTCGGTTAAACGCTCTTACATAAGGATTTGCCCCAACAAAAGCCGGTAAGAATGAGTGATGGATGTTAATGATTTGTTTAGGATATTGCGAAATGAAATTAGGAGAAAGAATTTGCATATACCTGGCCAAAACAATAATATCTACTTTCCCTTTCAATAGTTCAAGTGCTTTCTGTTCGGCATCTCCTTTCGTTTCTTGAGACAGCGGGATATGATAAAAAGGGATGCCATAACCCTCAACCAATTCTTTTAAATCAGTATGATTACTGATCACCATAGGGATATCCACAGGAATTTCATTAGATTTCCACCGCCAAATAAGCTCACTGAGACAGTGGTCCGCTTTGGAAACAAAGATGGCCATTCGCTTTCTTCTTTCATTACTGCTCAATTGCCAATCCAAAGCATAATCCCGCGCCATCACATGTAGATCTTTTTCAAGTTTTTCAAATGTAGAATCAAATTCTTCCAAATCAAACTCGATCCGCATAAAGAATATTCCTGCTTGTGGATCCGTTGTATGTTGGTCAAAATGTACAATATTCGCTTTGTGTTCTAATAAAAAATTCGTTACGGTCGAGATAATCCCCGGCTTTTCCGGACAAGAAATTAATAATTTTGCACGGTTCAGCTTTACCTTTGTGTTCATTGCTCTTCCACCATCCTTAGGATTATGATTGATGTTATTTTATGCATGAATTGCCTTTCCATCTACGGCAAGAGCAGCTTCACCAATTGCTTCAGCCAATGTCGGGTGGGGATGGATCGTATGAGCAATATCCATGGCGGTTGCGTTTAATACACGAGCGAGGCCTATTTCTGTAATCATATCCGTTACATGTGGACCTACCATATGAGCTCCTAACAGCTTATTCGTTCCTTCTTCAACAACCAGTTTGACAAAACCATCTGATTCACCAAAAACCAATGCCTTTCCGATGGCACGGAATGAAAATTTACCAGTTTTTACTTGATACCCTTTTCCCTTTGCTTCTCCTTCTGTGAGCCCAACACTTGCTACTTCTGGGCTGCTGTATACACATTTTGAAACAAGAGTCGAATCAAGTGGTGCAGGGTTTTCTCCTGCCATATGTTCAATCGCGATGATCCCTTCATGTGAGGCAACATGGGCAAGCTGCAGGCCGCCAATCACATCACCTATAGCGTAAATGTTTGGTTCATTCGTTTGATAAAACTCATTTGTTTTAATAAAATCACGATCTAGATCAATGGTAGTATTTTCAAGCCCAATGCCTTCCGTATTTGGTAATCGCCCTACGGAAACTAAAAGCTTATCAGCAGAAAACGGTGTTTCTTTTCCTTTATGCTCCGCTTTAATCGAAACACCCTCACCTTTTTCAAGTGTCTCAGGCAGCACCTTTGCACTAGTGACGATTTTCACACCTTTTTTCTTCATTAAACGCTGGATTTCCTTTGATACATCTTGATCTTCTGTTGGTAATATACGATCGGCATATTCAAGTACTGTAACTTGTAATCCGAAGTCCACGAGCATCGATGCCCATTCGATTCCAATCACTCCGCCGCCAACAATGATAATCGAATATGGAAGCTCCTCCATTTTCAAGGCTTCATCCGATGTCATCACATAGCTTTCATCTACTTCTAGGCCATGGAGTGTTCTTGGACGAGAGCCTGTTGCAATCAAAATATTCCGGGGGCTTAAAATGATTTCCTCTTCTTGATTATTCAATTCCACTAGAACATCTTTTGACTGCAAGATACTACCTTTACCATCATAAACATCGATCTTTCCTTTTTTCATTAAATGTTGGACACCTTTAAATAGCTGAGCCGTAATTTCTTCTTTCCGAGCCTGTACTTTTGAGAAATCAAGTCCAACTTCTGAGGCAATGACACCATACTTATCTACATTTTTTGTTTGAGCGTACACTTCTGCGCTTCTTAATAAAGCCTTACTAGGGATACAACCAGCATGAAGGCATGTTCCACCGATTTTTCCTTTTTCAATAACCGCCGCTTTTAAACCTAATTGGGAAGCGCGAATGGCAGCAACGTACCCGCCTGTTCCACCGCCGATAATAACAACATCATATTCTTTTGTCATCTTCGTGTCTCCTTTAATAAAAATATGTAATCATATCTATAGGAAAACTTGGTTTAATATCATCATAAAACAGTTCAAACTCCAATCCGTATTACACCTCAACAATGTACCTATTAAACAATTTCAATTGCACATGCACTTGAGGCAAAGCTTTCTCCAACTAGAAAACCGTGTTCAGCGCTATAATCGATTTGTGTTTCTTCATTTATATAGCGTTTTGTAAAACGATCCAGCAAAATCTGAATCCCATCCATCTCAATGATAAAATCGTTTCGTCGTGGTTCATCAAATACAATGGAAAACTTAACAGTCATACCACATCCGCCAGCGACTTCGGCGTCAATCCGGGGAGTCTGGTCTCCATTGACTACCATTTCCTTTAGCTTGTTCATGGCTTCTTTTGTCATTTTTATCATCATAGGACTCCTCTCCCCCTATTTTAATTGATTACGCATTCGCTTTTGCTGCATTGACCTGTTCGTCAGCATGATAAGAGGAGCGAACGAGCGGACCGGCCTCGCAATGACTAAAGCCTTTTGACATGGCAATGTTCTTTAGTTCTTCAAACTCTTGTGGACTCCAGTATTTATGGACTTTAAGATGATGTTTGGTTGGCTGCAAATATTGACCGATTGTCATAATATCTACATTGTTTGCACGAAGATCGTCCATCGTTTCTATAATTTCTTCTTTTGTTTCTCCTAGACCAATCATAATACTTGATTTTGTTGGAATAGTAGCATTCATTTCTTTTGCTCGTCTCAAAAACTCAAGGGAACGTTCGTAAGTTGCCCGTGAACGAATTCTTGGTGTTAAACGTTTCACTGTCTCAATATTGTGATTTAAAATGTCTGGCCTGGCATCCATTAATGTTTTTAAGTTGTCATATTCACCCTTCATATCGGACGGGAGGACTTCAATGCTGCAGAATGGATTGCGGCGTCTTACTGCCCGTACCGTTTCAGCAAATACCCCGGCTCCTCCATCCTTTAAATCATCACGAGCAACGGCTGTAATCACGACATGCTTTAAGCCCATCTGCTCCACTGATACAGCAACACGTTCTGGTTCTTCCCAATCAAGCTCTGTCGGCAGCCCTGTTTGAACCGCACAGAATCGACAGGCACGCGTGCATACACTTCCTAAAATCATAAAGGTTGCGGTTTTACGTTCCGCCCAGCATTCATGAATGTTTGGGCATTTCGCTTCTTCACAGACCGTATGTAGCTTTTTTTCACGCATCATTTTTTTTATGCCAGTATATTGTTCATTCGTATTTAATTTTATTTTTAGCCATTCCGGTTTGCGAACATGATCAATAGACATATCTTCCACTCCTATGAACAGTCATGAAGTTTTTGGTTTATTTTAAACCACCAAGAATGACATAGTGAGAAAATTCATTTTCTCTATATCTTCATTCTCAGTGGTTCATGTTTACCCATTCGTTTAAGACATTACGGTTTCTCTTTTTACTGCTTCTTCTTTTGTATAACGTAAGATTGGTGTTCTAGCTGCCTGTACTTCATCCAAGCGGCCAATAACCGTAGTATGTGGTGCGTCTAATACGACACCTGGATTTTCTTCCACTTCTTTTGCAATTTGAATCATGACATCCGCAAAAGCATCTAGTGTTTCTTTTGACTCTGTTTCTGTCGGTTCAATCATCAAACATTCCTCCACATTTAGCGGGAAGTAGATGGTAGGTGGATGGTAGCCAAAATCAAGCAGACGTTTGGCCATATCAAGTGTTCTTACACCAAGTTTTTTCTGTCTTGATCCAGATAACACAAATTCATGCTTACAAATTTGTGAATACGGTGCCTCAAAATACGGCTCGAGTTTCTTGCGAAGATAATTCGCATGTAGTACTGCACTTTCCGACACTTGACGTAACCCCTCAGGTCCCATTGTGCGAATATAGGTGTACGCACGTAATAGAATACCGAAGTTTCCATAATATCCTTTAACTCGACCGATAGATAGCGGTTGGTTAGAATCTAGCACATATACCTCATTCACTTTCTCAACACGCGGTACTGGTAAAAACGGAATCAGTTTCTCTTTCACACCGACTGGACCTGCACCTGGGCCGCCGCCCCCATGAGGTGTAGTAAATGTTTTATGAAGATTTAAGTGCACGATGTCAAAGCCCATTTGACCCGGAGTAGATTTCCCTAAGATGGCATTCGCATTAGCTCCATCATAGTATAATAAGCCGCCTGCTTCGTGAACAACCTTAGCGATTTCTACGATTTCTTTTTCAAACAGGCCGAGAGTATTTGGATTTGTTAGCATTAGTGCTGCTGTATTATCATTTACATGCTTCTTTAATTCTTCTAAGTCGACTAACCCATGCTCATTGGATGGAATCGTTATCGTTTCAAAACCGGCAACCGATGCACTTGCAGGGTTTGTTCCGTGTGCGGAGTCTGGAACAAGGACTTTCGTTCTCACCTCTCCTTTTTGCTTATGGTAGGCTTTGACCATCATTAACCCTGTCCATTCACCTTGAGCTCCTGCTGAAGGCTGTAAAGTCACTGCATCCATTCCTGTGATGACAGCTAACTCTTCCTGTAATTCATATAAGACCTCTAGTGCGCCTTGTACTGTTTCTGTTGGCTGGTATGGATGAATGCGGCTAAACCCTTCCAAACGAGCTACATCTTCATTAATTTTCGGATTGTACTTCATCGTACAAGAACCAAGTGGATAGAAGCCATTATCGATCCCATGGTTTTTATTCGAAAGCGCTGTGTAATGACGAACAAGCTGCAACTCTGATACTTCCGGGAGTTCTGCTGGTAGGTCACGAATCAAATGCTTGGGAAGTTTATCATTTAGATCAACAGTATCAACGTCACTTTCCGGAAAGCTTGATCCAACACGTCCTTGACGACTGATTTCAAAAATTAGGTCATTATATTCAACCATTTACAACTGCCTCCAATACCTCGATAAATTGGTCAATCTCTTCTTTTGTCCTCTGCTCTGTTACTGCTAGTAGCATTTGATTTTCTAAACCGTAATCCGTTCCTAAATCAAACCCACCGATGATACCTGCCTCAAGAAGTTTGGCATTGACTTCCTTTACCGGACGAGGAAGCTTAACAACAAATTCATTAAAGAATGGCGCTTTATTCATAATGGTAAAGCCTTTTTTATTTAGAGATTTTGCCATGTAATCTGCTTTTTCAAAGTTTAATTGGGCCATATGACGAATTCCTTGCTTTCCAAGTGCACTCATACAAACCGCAGAAGCAAGTGCATTTAATGCTTGGTTTGAACAAATATTGGATGATGCTTTATCACGGCGAATATGTTGTTCGCGTGCTTGCAGGGTTAATACAAATCCGCGTTGTCCTTTTTCATCTTTCGTTTGCCCGACAATTCGTCCTGGAATTTTTCGCATGAATTTCTTACTTACCGTAAAATAACCGCAGTGTGGGCCGCCGAAGGACATCGGGATTCCTAATGGCTGCATATCCCCAATCACAATGTCTGCTCCAAGTTTACCAGGAGCCTGCAAGAGTGCCAGTGCCAATGGATTGGCGCTTACAATTAAAAGCGCTCCTTTTGTATCCGCGATATTCTTAATTTCTGCTAGATCCTCAATGGAACCGAAAAAGTTTGGGTATTGAACAATAACAGCAGCAGTGTTTTTATCAATTTGTCCTTGCAGCTTCACTAAGCTTGTCTCATCATCAGTAAGATTGACGTCTTCAACTATATAACCTTGGCCATCTGCTACCGTATTTAAGATGGCACGTGATTCAGGATGAACTGCCTTTGACACAAGTACTTTGGAACGCCGTGTTGATGCAACAGCAAGTGATGCAGCTTCCGCAAGAGATGTAAAGCCATCGTACATCGAAGAATTGGCCACATCCATTCCTGTCAGTTCACAAACCATGGTTTGGAATTCAAAAATCGCCTGTAATTCACCTTGGCTGATTTCCGGTTGGTATGGTGTATAGGCTGTGTAAAATTCGGACCGTGAAATCATATGATTGACCACACTTGGAATATAGTGATCATAGGTTCCTGCACCAAGAAAGGTTGGGTAATGATTAGCATTTTTATTTTTGGAAGCAAGTTGATTCATTTTTTTCAAAAGAAGCGGCTCAGGCACAGCCTCTGGAATAGGTAGCTCACCATTTAATTGAATTTCAGCTGGAATATCTTCAAATAACTCATCTATCGAAGAAATATTTAAAAAAGCGAGCATTTCCTCTTGATCTTGTTTCGTATCAGGGAGGTATCGATAAGTGGAAGTCATTTTATTCCTCTCCTTCATTAATAAATGCTTGGTACGCATCTTCATTTAAAAGTGATTCCAATTCTTCAGGATTGGACATTTCCACTTCTACTAACCAACCTGCTTCAAATGGATGTTCATTAATCGTCTCAGGTGCATCTCCTAACTCTTCGTTTACAGTAACAACCGTACCTGATACAGGAGAGTATAGGTCAGAAACTGCTTTTACTGATTCGATGGTCCCCATTGATTCATTCGCTGTAACTTCATCATCCACTTCTAAGGTTTCAACAAAGACAATATCTCCTAATTGCTTTTGTGCAAAATCAGAGATTCCAATACGTACTCGATTTCCGTCTAATTGTAATACCCACTCATGTTCTTTGCTATATAGTAAAGTTGCTGTCGCTTTAGTCATTGTTTCTCTTCCTTCCGATTGTAAATTCAAGTTTGATCATTCAGGTCTTGATTTCATGTAAGTTTACGTAACAGTCGGCCTGCCTATCATCTTTATGCAAGTTAGCCAGAGAACTCTATCACTCTATTAACCCTTTTTATAGAACGGTGTTTTAACAACAACCGCCTCAATCTGCTTATTACGGATGACCACTTTTAATGGTGTTCCCACTTCTGCATGTTCTGCGGATATTAGTGCAAGGCCTATGCTTTTCTTTAAAGATGGTGATTGGGTTCCTGATGTAACAACACCAATTGCCTCTCCACCTTCTGAAACTACTTGATAACCGTGGCGTGGAATCCCCCGGCCTGTTACCTCAATTCCTACTAATTTTCGTTTTAATCCGGCTTCTTTTTGTGCTGAAAGTGCGGATTTACCGATAAAATCACTTTCTTTTTTCGTTTTTACGGCAAAGCCGATTCCAGCTTCAAGGGGACTAATATCACTTAATAGCTCTTGACCATAGAGTGCAAGACGTGCTTCTAAACGAAGCGTGTCACGTGCACCGAGGCCACATGGTTTTAAGCCATCATCACTTCCTACTTCTAAAAGCTTTACCCAAAGTGCTTCGACTTGTGCAGCATCTAAATAAAGCTCAAAACCATCTTCTCCTGTATAACCTGTACGAGATACGAGCACATCTGTAATCCCGTCCAGGTTGACATGTTGAGCAAATTTAAATGGGCCAATTTCTGATAGATTTGCTTCCGTTAACTTTTGTAAAATACCTTCAGCCTTTGGACCTTGGATGGCAAGCTGTGCAATGTCATTCGAAATATTTTGGAGCGTCACATCTCCTTTTACATGCTGCTTCATCCATTCATAATCTTTCTCAATATTTCCGGCATTAATGACGAGTAAATATTTTTCATCCGCTAATTTGTACACTAATAAATCATCGACTGTTCCGCCGTCTGGATAGCACATTGCTGTGTACTGTGCTTGATCGATACTAAGCTTTGTTACATCGTTAGTGACAAGGTAGTTAATGTAACTCTCTGCATCTTTGCCTTCAACAAGCACTTCACCCATATGTGAGACATCAAAAAGACCTGCTTTTGTTCGAACCACCTCATGCTCATCTAAAATGCTGGAAAATTGTACTGGCAATGCCCAGCCTCCAAAATCAATGACCTTCGCACCTGATTTTCCATAAATTTCAAAAAGTGGTGTTTGCTTTAATGCTATTTCTGTCCCCATTGATAGACCCCCTACTTATGATTTCCTACAAAATAGTCGTTCCTTCACCTGTTTACCTGTTTCTGTCGTTGCTAGACCTCCAAGCGCTGTTTCCCGAAGTGTCCGAGGCATATCTTTTCCAACCCTATACATCGCTTCAATTACTTCATCACACGGAATGCGACTTTCAATCCCAGCAAGAGACATATCAGCCGCTGAAAATGCGATGGAGGTTCCAATCACATTTCGCTTTATGCAAGGCACTTCAACAAGACCTGCTACTGGATCACAAACTAAACCCAAGAGTGACTTCATGGCAATGGCCGTCGCATTCACTGCTTGCTGTGGCGTGCCCCCTTTTAACTCAACGATTGTTCCTGCGGCCATGGCTGTTGCGGATCCTACCTCTGCTTGGCAGCCTCCAGCCGCCCCCGAAATGAATGAACGATTTGCAATGACAAACCCGAGCATACTTGCTGTGAACAACCCCATGACTAAATCTTTATAGGGTGTGCCATCATTTTTATGAAGCGAAAACAATACACCAGGCAAAATACCGGCTGCCCCAGCAGTTGGCGTGGCTACAATAACCCCCATCCGTGCATTGCTTTCAGAAGTTGCCAATGAAAAGCTCATTGCATTGCTTACATAACTACCTGACAGAGATTTACCTTGATGTACGTAATCATACATTTTCACGGCATCCCCGCCAGAAATTCCACTCGGTGCGGTTGAGGCATCTTTTATACCGCTATCAACGGCTTCTTTCATTTTGATCAATCGCTCTTCCATCATGCTAATAATGGTTTCTTGGTCTCTTCCTGATTTTTCTGTTTCCATCATCAACATGATTTCACCAATGGTTTTTTGTTCTCTTTCACAAGCTTCAATCAGCTCTTTCATGGACTGTATCTTCATTAAATTGCCTCCATAAGTACTTTCCCTCTTGGTTGATAAGAACTAGCAAGGACTGTAAAGTCATCGCCTGCACTTAAACGAATATCTACCATCTTCTCGTTAATCATAAAGATTTTTGATAAGCCTCCACCAAGTGATGCACCGCCAACCTTTACAACACGATCTTCGTATTTCACTGTCACGATTGTTGTATTTGGGTGGTCATAGTAGTCACAGATATCTTCAAATTCGAAATTGTACTGCATGCCAACCTCTTTTGCCCACTCCAATGAATGTTTAATGCGTGTATCATCGGTATCCATCCCAAGCAATCCGCCAAGAAGTGCTTTATCTGTTCCATGTCCTTGATAAGTTTCAGCAAAGGAATCATAAAATACAATATTGACCTCTTGTGGACAATCTCCTAACAGTTCATAAATAAATTTCCCGATAGATACGACACCTGCTGTATGAGAACTCGACGGTCCCACCATAATCGGGCCAATAATGTCAAAACAACTCTGAAATTCCATCCTCATACCCCTTTCTTATACTGTGATTGCCTGTTGAAATAACGGATAGACGCCACAAATTGCTTTGGTTGTTTCTTTTGCTTTCTCAAGTACGACTTTGTCCCCTTTGCTCTTCAAAACAGCTGCGATAACTTTCCCGACTTTCACCATATCATCCTGTTTCATACCTCGTGTCGTTAAAGCCGCTGTTCCCATGCGAATACCGCTCGTAACAAACGGCTTTTCTGGATCAAATGGAATCGTATTTTTATTTACAGTAATGCCCGCTTCTTCTAATAATTTTTCTGCTTCTTTTCCAGTTAAATTCCACGGACGTAAATCTAAAAGGACGATATGATTATCCGTTCCACCAGAAACAAGGGCTGCACCTTCATTTTTTAATGTTTTGCCTAGTGTGTCGGCATTTAGAATGATTTGTTTCGCATATTCCTTAAAGCTTGGCTGCAATGCTTCATTGAATGCAACCGCCTTAGCTGCAATAATATGCATTAACGGGCCGCCTTGAATCCCTGGGAACACCGATTTATTAATGGCTTTTATCATCTCTTCATCATTTGTTAAAATAATGCCGCCGCGCGGTCCTCGGAGCGTCTTATGCGTAGTGCTCGTTACAACATCTGCGTATGGAACCGGCGATGGATGAAGACCAGCTGCAACAAGTCCCGCAATATGCGCCATATCTACCATGAATTTTGCGCCAACTTGATCAGCAATTTGTCTAAACCGTGCAAAATCAATCGTTCTAGTGTAAGCACTTGTACCTGCAATGATCAATTTCGGTTTTTCTTTATTCGCGATCGCTTCCAGTTCATCATAATCAATCAATTGAGTATCTTCTCTCACACCATAGGAGACTACCTCAAACCATTTTCCTGAAACACTAACAGGACTTCCGTGCGTTAAGTGTCCGCCATGTGAGAGGTTCATCCCCATCACTTTATCACCAGGTTGAAGCAGAGCGAAAAATACAGCAAAATTTGCTTGTGCACCTGAGTGAGGCTGAACATTGGCATATTTAGCACCAAACAGCTGAGTTAGGCGGTCAATCGCTATTTGTTCTGCCACATCGACAAATTCACATCCGCCATAGTAACGCTTCCCTGGATAGCCTTCTGCATATTTATTCGTCATCACACTTCCCATTGCTTCTAAAACATCTTGGCTTACGAAGTTTTCAGATGCGATCAACTCCAATGTTTGATGCTGACGATGCTGCTCTTTCCGAATTGCTTCAAAAATAGTTGAATCATTTTGTTGTAAACTCATCCCGTTTCCCCCTTGATTCGTTGTTTTAGCTACCTCTATCTGTGTTTAACCTCGGATTTTATCTGTTCATTCTCAAGATAAAATCTGAAGCGAAACATACTTTTTTGCACGCAAAAAAGGACAGAAAAGGGTAGCACATGGCTTACTTCTACCCTTCTCTGTCCTTTTACCTGAGAGTTTAAGTTCGATTAAGAACCTTCCCCTTTGGTGGCAAATACTTTATCTGCGCTCTCCAGAGTTGCGTCCAATTGTGGTTCCATCTACCTGAGAGATTTGTTCCAAGGGTCTTTTTGGAACTTGCTCCTTCGGTGGCGTGTAAACTTGCACTCTCCCACAACCATCTTCCGCTTATTTATTTTTATTATTTTCAGAATAATAGTAAATGCAATCTAAGTCAAGCTTTTTTGAAAGCGGAAACATTATTTATTAATAAAAGTTATTTTTTTGGGTTGCCACTTAATTTTCTGCTACTTTTTGTTGATTCTCCTGATCCGCATAATTCTCCCGATCCGCATAATCCGCCTTCTTTATCAACATCTTATAAATCGCAATCAGCATGATAAACCAGACAGGTGTTACGAATAAGGCAACACGAGTGTCTTCCGCAAGTGCAAGTACGACAAGCACGAACGCTAGGAAGGCAAGGATTAAGTAATTGGAAAATGGATAAAGCGGCAATTTAAATTTGTTCACTTTCGCTAGATCTGGTCTGGTTTTGCGGTATTTCAAATGACTGACGACAGTAATACCCCAAATAAAGATGAAACATACTGTAGAAATACTTGTAATCAGCGTAAATACTCCTTCTGGCATTACATAGTTCAAC
This sequence comes from Bacillus sp. ISL-77, assembly GCF_018613105.1. Lineage (NCBI taxonomy): Bacteria > Bacillati > Bacillota > Bacilli > Caryophanales > Bacillaceae > Bacillus > Bacillus sp. ISL-77. The sequence continues at coordinate 30,135 of NZ_JAGGQY010000020.1, read as the reverse complement.
ACAATGGCAATTAAAATAACAACAGTGGAAAAGAACAATGCATTGGAAGGTACCTGACGAGAAGTAAGTTTTGCAAATGGTACAGGTGCATTTTTATCTCTGGCAAGTGAGTATACCATCCGGCTTGTACTGAAAATGGCGCTGTTACATGCCGATGCTGCAGATGTTAGAACGACAAAATTGACGATACCAGCAGCTGCAGCGATACCAACCGCCACGAATACTTGAACGAATGGGCTTTTCGCTGGATTGATGGCGTTCCACGGATAAATACTCATAATGACAATAAGGGCGCCAATGTAGAAAATTAATACCCGAATAGGAATATTATTGATTGCTTTTGGGATAACTTTTTCCGGGTCTTCTGTTTCACCAGCAGTAAGTCCTACAAGTTCAATGCCAACAAACGCAAACACCACCATCTGGAATGAGAGAATAAAGCCATTTATGCCATTTGGGAACATGCCGCCGTGACTCCATAGATTCGTGAAACTGGATGCGCCTGAATTTGTGGAAAAGCCTTTAATAATCATGAAAATCCCGATAACAATTAATGCAAGAATCGCAATAACTTTAATTAATGCGAACCAGAATTCCATTTCGCCAAAAAGCTTTACGGTTGCAAGGTTCATGATTAGCAAAACGACTAGTGCAATTAATCCTGGCATCCATTGTGGTACATTTGGAAACCAAAACTGAGTATAGAGACCAACTGCTGTTAAATCGGCCATAGCGATTGAAATCCAGCAAAACCAGTAGGTCCAGCCAGTAATAAATGCTGCCATATTACCTAAATAGTCTCTAACAAAGTCAACAAAAGAATGATATTTCAAATTGGATAAAAGCAGTTCTCCAAGTGCACGCATGATTAAAAAGCAAATGACACCTGTAATCAAGTAAGCAAATAAAATCGATGGACCTGCTAAATGAATAGATCTACCTGCTCCAAGAAATAATCCTGTTCCGATAGCCCCGCCAATAGCGATAAGTTGAACGTGCCTGTTTTTTAAACCTCTCGACAATGTTTGTTCCTGCATATGAATTCCCTCTTTCTTCTTTTTGAGAATGTTTAATATTTTATTAGTCAATTCGGCAGAAATAAGCGCTTACATTTTTCTGAAAATTATACTCAACAGGACAATCATGATGTGCACTCTCCAATTATTAGTTTTGTGTTTACCTCCTCCTTTTTTTGTTTATTACTATTTTTCTCCACAAAAAAAGGACAGAGAAAAATAGGCGTTCCCCATTTTCCTCTGTCCTTTTACCTGAGAGTATAACTCCTTTGGTGGCACATGGCGCTCTCCAGAGACGCGTCCTATTGTGGTCCTTTTACCTGAGAGATTGAGCCCAATTTTTGGGACTTGCTCCTTCGGTGCTAAACAATGCGTTTAGTCTCTCCCACAATACTCATCCGCAATTATGAATATAATTAAATCCTAGTCTATTCAAGGAATGATGTCAAATGAATTTTCTGAATTTAATTAATTATTATAATTTTATAGAAATACAGAAACCATTGTTAACAGACACTTTTCCATTACAATTTAATGTATTCATGTGTCTTCAACTCCTATTTATATGTTAATCCAAAATCAAATCCGTAAGAATCCCCATTTTTATTTTTATAGACATAGGAAGGATCCTCTACATAGCCTGGAATATCTCCAACCTCGTTGTCTACCGCTTCTTTGTTAGCAGGTATGGTGAATGGAAGTTTCCCTGTCGGATTGTATTTTCCACGAATAACGTCTACGATTGCCTCAGCCTTTACGCCAAACGTGCTGATTACCGCTCCAGCATTGGGCTCAATTTGATCAATCAACCACGGGTTAGTGAAGTTAATCGCAGTAATCGTCGGAACTTTTTTCTGAATCTCAATAATTCTATCAACATTAGTAATTCCTGTTTCAGGGCCTATGGTTATCCGTGGATTATTATCCCAATTCGATTGAACAGGTCGGACCCAAACAAACGCATGAGTCGCTTCCTCAAGTTTATCCGTTACTGTGATAGAAGTATCATACCTTTTTATGGTTTCTTTTAATTTCTGGGTGGCCGCTGCAGCATTTCCTCCCTGGAACATCTCAATGTATAGTTTGACATCCTTTATTTCACTATCACCCAATGGTAATACATTTTTACCATCGATATTGTCATTGCGTAATAGAACTAATGACTTTCGGTGTGCTTCATCCGCTTTTTTCTGTGATTCAGGATTATTGACCACATCAAGCGCATTTTGACCATCGACATAAGGGTTTTCGAAAAGGCCTAATTTCATCATCTCTGTTAGTAAGAAAGTGACTGATTCATCCACTTTTTTCTCATCAAGCAAACTGTTTTTAACTGCATTAATAATTGGTGTTGGATCGGATGCACCAGAAATGATATTTGTCCCGGCATCGATTGCTTTCGCAAATTTTTGTTCTGGTGTTAATCCTTCAGCACCCCATGCATTATTACCAATAGCACCCGTATCGGAATTGACATATCCTTTGAAACCAAGCTCTCCACGTAAGAGGTCAGTGATGAGCGCTTTGTTTAAAGCAAAACCAACTTCTTCAAATTGCTGATTCTCACTATACCATGGCAAACCTTGGTCAGCGCTCGTATTGCTTGGATATGCGTAATATGGCATGACTGACGAAACTCCAGCTGCAATAGCTGCCTTAAAGGTCGGAATATGATATTTAAGCAAGCTGCCTTCAGTTGGATATGGATTGAATTTCCCCTCCACAAAATGAGGATCTAAGCCGTTATCACGTGCTCCACCGCCAGGGAAATGCTTCACAGTGATTGCCACACTGTCTTTACCAAGCTCATCTCCTTGAAAACCTTTGATTACGTTATAGATCATGTTTGAAGCTAGTTCTGGCTGCTCTCCAAATGTATCTTCAATTCTTGCCCAAAGAGGGTCAGTGGCGATATCAGCTGTATACCCGTAAACTTTACGAATACCCGATGCTCGCCATTCCTTTGCGGCCGTTTCCGCAAAGTCTTTCACAAGACTGGCATCTCGAGTTGCCGCTAAACCTAAAGGACCTGGCCAAAAAGAATGCAGACCTGCCCCCTCACTATTATTCGTATAATCTGTTGAGGCATGATTCCGCGGGTTTGAAGTGATAACGATTGGTATTCCTAACCTTGAACCCTCTGCTTCTACCTGCAGCTGATTATTATAATCTGCAACGATATCTGCCGTTGGGGTTTGCCGAAAAATATAGTACCGTGTGTTTTGATTTATTAATTTATTCGGTAGGACTAGCTTGTTATCTTTAAATTGCGGGAATTCAGTAATTCATTCCTGCTTTTTCCTCAAGTGTCATCTTTTTAACAAGATCCTTAACACGTACGTCAGTAGGGACCTGCCAGTTTTCATAGGGGTCGAGTCTTCCGTTATTATTAAGGTCTTTAAATTTCTTCTCACCCTGTACAAGGATGTTTTTGGTCCTCACTTCAATAGCAGGTGCATTTTGCTTATTGCCATTCGATTTTCCCGGTTCCGCGCTTGCATATGGAATAGCAAGCGATGATAACATCAATGCAGCAATCGTTAATGTTGATGCTTTTTTTGAAAATAGTTTCATATCTATTTCTCCCCCGTTTTCCTATTAAAATACTTACAAAAAAGAGTAAAACTAGTTAAATCTTAAACGTATCATGACATTCCTATCACTCCTTCGAGAGAAAACGCTTTCAATCGAAATAATTGTATAATTTAGAAGGTAAACAATAATAGAGAATATTTTTAGGTGAATTTGTGTTTTTTTAAGATTTATAAAATTCAGATATATATACCCATATCCAAAGTCCTAGCTTTAGACCATATAAGAACGCAAAATTGATATAAATTAAGCGCAAACTTAAATCAATCAAAAAAAAGAAGCCAAAAACTAGATTCTTGGCTCGTCGACCTTTATGGAGTTTTTTCCGGTACCTTTTCAAGCGCTGATTTTCGAAACTCTGATGGTGAAAAGCCTGTAAGCCTCTTAAAGTTGTTACTAAAATAGGCTAAATCCGAGTATCCCACTCTCTCAGCAATCTCAGATAATCGTAAGGTTGTATTCAGTAACAAACGTTTGCTTTCCTCAATTCGCAGCTCGGTAATATAATCGACAAACTTCTTGTTCAGCTGTTGTTTGAATAATTGACTAAGATAACTAGGATTCATATGGACAGACTCTGCCGCATCTTTCAGTGTAATTTGGTCTAATGCTGTTTTTTCTAAATACTGCAAAACCTTTTCAATCGTTGAGGAAGGAAGATTTTCATCCTCATTTTTTGGAGTATTCCTTTTTGTCTCTTCTTTTGATTTCATTTCCAGCCACTTTTCAAGACAATCTTTTAACTCGGTTTCCTCTACTGGTTTTAGAAGGTAATCGGTTACACCGGTTCGAATCGCTTGTTGAACAAATTGAAACTCGTCATGAACACTGATCACAATGACATCCTGTTTCTTCTTTAAATGACTCAATTCTTTTACTAACGAAAGCCCGTCCATTATAGGCATTCGAATATCCGTTAACACTAGGTCTGCATCATTATGCTTAATCCAGTCGAGTGCTTCTAACCCGTTTTCACATTCGTGGACCACTTGCAAAGGAAGCTTCAACTTGTTTATCGTCCACTTAAGAGCTGTTCGAACCCATCTCTCATCATCAACCAACAAGATATTTTTCTTCATTCTCTCTCCTCCTCCACATGATGATCTAGTATGGGTAAATGGATCAATACCTCAGTCCCTGAGCCCTGTTCACTTTGAATGGTTATTCCATACTCGGGTCCAAACAAATAATGAATTCTTTGATGAACATTTACGATTCCTATATTTTTCCCATCACTAGTGGCCGTTTTTAAGTCCATTCTTTTCTTGATTTCTTCTAAAATATGATCCTTTATTCCTTCACCAGTATCGGAAATGCGAATAACAACGGAAGACTCAGAATGACGGAAAGCTGATATCACAATTTTTAATTTTCTAGTATTAGGACCATAACCATGAACAAAGCAATTCTCAACCAATGGCTGAAGTGAAAATTTTACCACTTTCAGCTCCATTACCCATTGAGGAATATCAAACATGTACTCAAAACGGTCCTCAAAGCGAACCTTTTGAATCTGCAGATACATTTCACAAAAATTCATTTCTTCTCTAAAACTCACGGTAGATGAATGATTATTAAGATTATACCGAAGTAGTTTTCCAAGTGAGAAAGACATGGTTGCAATATTTTCCTGATTTTCTTCCAATGCCATACCCCTAATGGTTTCAAGAGAATTGTATAAAAAGTGGGGATTCATTTGTGATTGCAGCATTTTTAATTCGACTTCTTTTTGTTTAAGTGACATTTCTGCTTCCTTTAACTTAGAGACGTATACTTCTTCAAGTAAGTTGGATAGTTTCTCAACGGTATTATTAAAACCAGCAGTCAATTGTCCGATTTCATCATTTGTATCCACTCGAACTCTGCCATCTAATTTTCCAATTTCAACTTCCTTCATAAAATGTTGCAGACGACGGATGGGCCGAATAATGCTTGTGGCGAATCCGAACCCGATCAAATAGGCAATGATCAAAGAGACAAGAATGGTTAAGAATATGGCTTTTTCAATTTGAACGATTCCCCCCGTCAAATCTCGGTATGGGACTGCCGATAGAAACCTCCAGCCGAGGTTCCGAGAAAAAGTATAGGTAACAAAATCTCTCCGTTCATTTTCTAAAATTTCCGTGCTGCTTCCTTCTGTTTTCAGGTTTGAAAGTTGTTTAAATTCAACCTTTTTCCCGAGTTTTGAGTAGTCAGGATGGTAAATATAATGCCCGTTCGCATCTAGAATGGAAAAATAGCCATTTTTACTGATAGTTACCTTGTTAGAGATTTCTTCAATTCTTCTGAAATTGATATCAATAATAAGCATGCCTACAGGTAAGAGCGTCTGGGGGTTATATAGTCTCCTTACGAGTGAAATGACAGGCTGTTCCTTATTTTCTAATTTTAACTTTCTCATAACTAACATACTCATCCCATTAAGTGGGACAGACGAATACCAATATTCTTCTTTCATTTTCGTAGCAGGATAGAAATTTCTATTTCCAAGAGTATCAATTACCTGATTGTTATTAAGTAGTATAGTGATATTAGTTATATCTGCTCTTGAGTATTCTGCTTCTTTAAGGGTGTTACGAGTTGGTTCAATAAATTTATCTCTATTTTCTGACATTTTCAATTTCAAAAGGCTCGATAATTCAGGAGAGTTGATAATTTTTAAGCTGGTAATCTCAAAATCTTGTAAATAATATTCGATATGTGACTCTACTTGATCAATTACTTGGCTGCTCGATTGTCTAAGTACATTTTCAAGTTCAACCGATGAACGATTGTATGAAATAACTCCAACTGAAATGACTGGAAAAATAACCAGAAAACTGGAGAAAATGCAGAGCTTTATCATCAGTGATTGATTTTTTAAGAGGATGTATCGTTCAAGGAATTCTGCGATTTTTCTCCACCACTTCATCATTGTTGTTATTCATTCCAATCTATTAGTGATTTTTTAAACAGAAAAGACCTAGCTGGTAAATGGATATATTCACCAACTAGGCATACTGCCAGCTATAGATTATGGACGTGCTTTTTCAATGGCATCCATTACCTCTTTATAATCTTTTGAATATTTATCAACCATGGATTTAACAGCGTCTTTCCAAGGTGTAATATCATCAACCTCAGTGAAGGTAACTCCTGCATCTTTAAGTTTCTTAGTAGAACGCTCTTCCCACTTATCCCATTCTTCTCTTTGAGCTTGAACGGAATCAAGTGCTGCTTGTTTCACAATTTTTTGGTCTTTTTCTGAAAGCTTATCCCATGCTGCTTTACTAATAAGCAGGACTTCAGGGATCCGTTGATGATGGTCTAAAATAAAGTTTTTCGCTTCTTGATAATGATTAGAAGAGTCTAAGCTTGGGATGTTATTTTCTGCACCATCAATGATTCCTGTTTGAAGGGCGCTGAATACCTCGCCATATGGCATTGGCGTCGCACTTGCCCCAAGAGCTTCCATGAAATCAATATTGATTTTACTCTGCTGCACACGGATTTTTTGCCCTTTTAAGTCCTTTACACCTTTTAGTGGTTTAGTAGAATAAAAACTACGTGACCCTGAATCATAATAAGCAAGCCCTTTCATTTTTGACTGCTCTAAACCATCTAACAATTTTGTACCCATTTCACCGTTAAGAAAATTCCATAAGTGTTCTTCGCTTTCGAATACATATGGGAGTCCTAGTGCAGTGAACTGATCATTGAACTCGGCAAGCGGACTGGAATTGATTCTTGTGAACTCAATGGCTCCAAGCTGAACCTGTTCCAACACGGATTTTTCATCCCCTAATTGGGCAGATGGAAATACCTCAATTTTAATTCGGCCATTTGTTCTTTCATCAACCAATTCGGCAAACTTTTTGTCTCCAACAACAGTTGGATAATCTGGTGGCTGATTATCTGCCAACCGGAACGTATATTTAGGTTCCTCAGCTTTCGAACCCCCATCTTTTGTACCCGTCGTTGCTTCTTTCCCACAGGCAGCTAGGATGCTACCCATTAAAAGCGTTGCTGCAAGAATTCCTGTAATCTTTTTTTTCTTCATTCTTGTAACCCTCCCTTAAAAAATTTTATTGTTTTATTTTCACCTTTCCTTCGGTTACTTGACTAACATATTAGGAAGCCACAGGACTACCTCAGGAATATAGGTAATAACCAACAGAACAACTAGTAAAGCGTAGAAAAATGGCATCATTGCTTTTGTCCCTTGTTGTATCGAGACCTTTCCTATCGCACATCCGACGAACAAAACAGTTCCTACCGGCGGCGTTAATAGGCCAATCCCAGCATTTAAAATCAGGACAATTCCGAAGTGCACCGGATCCATTCCAAAGCTGGTTACAACTGGAAGGAGAATAGGTGTCATAATTAAAATCATTGGTGCCATGTCCATTGGTGCTCCAAGGAGAAGCAACAAAATATTAATAATCAATAGAATAATAATCGGGTTATCAGAAATACTTAAAAATAAGTTCGTTACCATTGAAGGAATTTTCAGGTAAGCTAATATCCAACCAAACGAAGCTGATGCTGCTATTAAGAAAAATACCATCGAAACAGTTCTCATCGTCCGGGTTAATATTTTCCATACATTAGAAAATTTTGCTTCCCTATAGACAACAAACGCTAGAATAAAAGAATACAAACAAGCTAATGCCCCAGATTCCGTTGCTGTAAACCAGCCACTCATAATCCCGCCCAGAATAATGACAGCTGGGCTTAAGGATAAAAGTCCATGTAGAAGGATCCCGCCAATTTCTGACTTTGGAACAGGGTCCGCTTTTTGGTAGCCTCGTTTTCTAGCAATAATGTAACCCGTGATCATTAAGGAAATTAACATGATAAATCCAGGAACAATACCAGCCATAAATAAACTGGCGATGGAAACGCCACCTGCTGCTAAGGAATATAAAACAAGATTATGACTCGGCGGAACTACCACACCTTGAATGGCCGATGCAATCGTTACTCCCACTGCATAGTCTGCTTCGTATCCCTTCTTTTTCATCATCGGAATCATAACAGACCCAACAGAAGAAACGTCGGCGACGGCAGAACCTGAGATATTTCCAAAGAACAATGCAGCTACACTGTTAACCATGGCGAGCCCACCGCGGATTCTACCAACCATTAAACTTGCCAGATTCACAATTCGAGTCGCAAGGCCGCCCTCACTCATAATTTGTCCGGTCAAAATAAAGAACGGAATCGCAAGTAAAGAAAAGGAATTCATCCCTTGAATCATTTGCTGGCCCACTACCGGAAGAGGTATACCTAGATAGATAACCGTCAGTAATGACGAGGCAATCAACGTAAGGGCAATGGGAAAACGAAGTAAGATTAAAATAACAAAGCTTGAAAGTAAGATAATGATCCCAATTGTGTTGCTGTCCAAGTTACATACCCTCCTCTATCTCTTTGTGACGAGTCGTGTTAATGTTAAAGAATTGCAAAAGCGAATAAACACAAATCATCACACCAGTGACAGGCATAACCGCATAAGTGATACTACTTGGCCATTTTGTCGCCGGCAGGGTTGAATCCATCATCAATACCGTAAAGTCCCAGCCCTGGATCACCAAGTATAATCCGAAAGCAAAAATAGAAGCACTGATGATTTTATCTAAAACCTTATTAAAACTTTTAGGAAATAGATTCGTGAAAGAATCAATTCCTAAATGGATATACTCTCGAAAACCCACCGCTATAGCCATAAAGGCAAACCATGCTAGCAACAAAAGAGTAACTTCTTCGGACCAAAAGAAAACAAAATTAAATAATTTCCTAGTAAAAACTTGAGTGGTGACGACAAAAATTAAGGCTATTAACGATAGAAGTGTGAATTTTTCAAAAATGGTATCGATGACTAGGCCTACTTTTTTGATTACATTCATTTGATTCCCCCCATTTGAAAACGTTTTCCTGTCTTTCATTTTAAGAATTTTATGAATGTTTTAGAATGTTCTTTTTTTAGGATAATTTGTGATTTTTTTAGGTGGAATTTTGAATCCTTTCTATTTGAATCTATTTACGTATTTTTGTAAGTTTAATAAACGAATTAAATATGCATTAAACTTACCATGTTAAGGGTATTCCATCAACTGGTAAAAATAATTTGCTCGATCAATACTAGTAAGTGGTTCCAAGATGACATATTTCAAATAGTTTCGTGTAATGATAATAGAAAATGACCCATTCCCAGCAGGAAAAGGTCATTTTTTAATAATCCTTCTTTATATCGTCAATGAGTTGATTCACTACGCCCTCTTGATAACCTGCCCTTTTTCTCTCTATTAGAGCACTCGCGACTTCCTTCAGCTCAGGAGAATTAATCTTTTGCATTTTTGGGAGTCTGCTAGATATATCCTCATCCGAAACTGTTTTGATATAAGACTCCAAGTCCATTTTCAGCTTTAGTAATTCTTTAATTGGCATGTTTAATACCGAACCGGTTTCTACAGCGCCTTTCCAGACTGGATGAACCCCCGTCTCCCCTTCGGCAAGAAAACCACGGCAAGAAACAAACCTCCATAAAGGCATGATCAGCACTGTGTCTTCTAGTTACTTACTGCCATTTTCATCTTTCTGCCCACTAAAACCCAGTATAGAAACAAACTGAAAAAAGCCAAAAATGCCAATACAAATAAGACATTACTATATAAGGATGCATTCGAATTGTTGATGTATCCCAGTAGTTTGACTTTCATAGCAGAATTGTCCATCATTGCTGCTGTATAAGCAATTCCAATGGAAGCAGCGACATTAAGGATCAAATTATAAAAACCGATTGCTGTTCCAGAATTTTCTTTTGAAATAGTCCTAATACAATTATCAAGCATCGGTGCATACATGAATGCAAACGAGCTAGAGAATACAACAATTGATAAAACAAATATTATTACCGAACTTTTTACAAAGAATCCGCCTAACAATAGACTAGCTGTGATTCCGATAATTGCAATCGTAATACACTGCTTGGTGCCCATAATTTTAGCTACTTTTCCAGATAGGGCCCCAACAATAGCTGCTAGGACGTATGCTGGAATTAATAATAGCGAAATAGTATCTAGTTTCAAATGATAAATCGATTCTAATAAAAATGGAAACAAGAAAATATATGCTAATTGGACAGAATAGACAACAAAAGCAACTGCAAGCAGGGAAAGAAACTGCTTATTTTGAAAGAAAGAAATACCAATGAATGCTTTTGTATTTTTGCTAATATAAACTAGGAAGAGCGCAATGGCTCCAATAAATAAGAGAAGATAAATCCAATTGAAATCTGTAATATATAAAAGAAGAAATGCAGCAATTGATCCAACTAAAAATAATCCTAGCACATCTACATGATTGCCTTTCCCCTCTTCCTTAGGAAGATATTTTAGAATAAAAGGAAGAATGAAAAGGGTGACTAATGGAACTAAAAATAGCGTTGTCCAATGGAAATAAGTAGATATATAGCCGCCTGTTAATGCACCAATTACTTGTGAAAGGGCAAAGCTGCTAGTACTTAATCCTAAAAACTTCTTTTGTTCACTTGCAGGAAGATGTTTGGTTACAAATATAACATATAATGTTTCAGCAGATGCCAAGCCAGCAGTTTGAACAATTCGTGATACTACGACCATTATGAACGATTGTTGAAAAATATATCCCATTACAGAACCAACACAAATTAAAATAATTCCGACGCTAAATAGTTTTCTGATACTAATGGAATCTGCCAAGGCTGCGTAAACAACAGCTCCAATTCCAATTACAAGTCCCGCTAATGTTGCTTGCCAGCTAACTGTTGTTGCAGAGATATTGAAATCCTTCGCCATATCTACAGAAATAATTTTAAAAGAATTATCTATAATCAAACATAGTAAAAATAATAGTAAGATAACAGGAACCGCTTTTTTAACATTATACTCTGATGCATCAGTCACGCTTATATCTGCACTTATTGTCGCCATCTTTCTCTCTCCTTTTGTGCTACAGGAAATCGTCACATGAATGAAGGAAAATATCCAGTAGATTTGTCATGTTATATATCAAGATTTCGTTTATTAAGCTAGTTCCAAGGCGATTTCCATCATATTGGTAAAAGCTTTTTGTCTTTCTTCTGGTGTCGTTTGTTCATCTCGAATAATATGATCACTTACTGTTAAAATTGTCAGTGCGTTTACCCCAGCATAGGCTGCATTCATATAAAGACCAGCTGTCTCCATTTCAGCACATAAAATTCCCATCTTCCGCCACTTTTCTATTGCGCTTTCATCGGCATTATAAAAGATATCGCTACTAAGGACATTTCCAACATGGACAGGTAGTCTTTTTTCATCGGCTGCTTTTTTGGCCTTCTCTAATAACGTAAACGAGGCAATATTAGAAAATTCTCCTGGCAGATTGTATTGATGAACATAACGAGAATCTGTAGAAGCACCCATCGCCATTACAATATCATACAAATTCATATTGTCCTGAATAGCACCGCATGTACCAATACGAATTAAATTTTTCACACCAAATACATTTATTAATTCCCATGAGTAGAGACTCATACTTGGCATGCCCATACCAGTTCCCATAGTAGAGACTTTCTTTCCTTTATAGGTTCCGGAAAAACCAAGCATATTGCGCACTGAATTAAACTGAACAACGTCATCCAAATAGGTTTCTGCAATAAACTTTGCTCTTAAGGGATCTCCTGGTAAAAGGATTGTTTCAGCAATTTCTACCCCATTAGGTTTTATATGTGGGGTTTCCTTATGTTCTATAGTACTCATCATATCTCTCCTCCATTTGAGTTTTCCTTCTCGTATCTGAAAACAAGAAAGTAGTATGTTTGTTTGCGTTTTCATTTAGATCCATCACAAATCTTACAACGTTGTATAGTTGTATAAAAACTTGTATGATTTCTAACAATAATAAGGATATCACACCAAACATTTGCCCACAACCCTGTTTTAATAAAAATATGTACAATTTGTAACAAAAAAAGCAGTGTCATTATAAAAATGACACCGCCTTTTTTTGTTTCCCAAGGAAATAGCTAGGTAGGATCTGTAAACTCGATATTTACTGCTGACACTATTTCTTAGTATTTATCCTTATTTGACTAAACTCTGTTGGGATATAATATTTATTATAGACAACTGGATATTTATCGCTGATATAGACGCTTTCTAAAATCAAATCACAATCCCCTCCATCAAAAATTTGATATTTTAAGGATGGAGTATTTATGGAATGAGAACGTTTTATTTCGATTGTAGAGGAATTGGCTAGTTCATATACTTCTGTATCTAACATTTCTAATAATTGTTTCTCATTCTGTAAGTCCAACTCTAACTCCGAAACTGCTTCAATAGACATTATGGTAAAAGCATAGGCTGCTACCTTATTGCCGCTCTTATACCAGCGGTCCACTGCAACAACCGCAGTCAGCGGACGGTTCAATACCTGCACTGCATAGTCTGTGACTAATTCCATCCTTAAACTAAGCTCGACATCATCCACTTTTTCCGGAAAGCAAATATATAAGGGATTCCCCAATTTCTCCAATCCAATTTTGTTTTCATTATGATGAACTTTCGTAATAAAATTACCTTTTCCATGGATGTTCTTCACCAGTCCATCTTCTTGCAAAAGGGACAAAGCTTGCCTTAATGTCATTCTACTAACCCCAAATACTTTTGCTAATTCTGGTTCTGTGGGCAGTCGGCTATCAGGCGGAAAAGTTCCATCCATAATCTGTTTGTACAGTCGGTCATAGACTGTAACGAATAAGGGTTGTTTATTTTTAGTGGGCTCATTCAGTTTATTGTTCATATTAATACACACCTATTTATTTCAATAATATTTGTAAGCTTACTTTTAGGGTTGCTTATCTCACTTTGCTTTTTGTTTTCTCTATTGTAGCGTACTTTGCTATTGAAATTAATACAATTCATAAAATAGTCCTAATTTAATAATGAAAAATAGGTGCGTTCCTTTTCTTTTCCTAATACGATCCTCCGTTTCATATAATTCACATTAGCTTTGTTTCTGACTTTATTCAGCTTGAGTCTTCTCCTTGTAACCAACTATAGGCGTCCATAGTTCCGCCATTTACATTATGGGCCACAAACCATACGATTTGAATACCATTACGGAATATTTCATCCCCTTCTTATAAAAAGGATTATTAATATTTTTCTAAATCATATTAAAGAATAATTATTTTGGTTGATGATTGGTAATTTATTATAGTCAGAAGGTTATTAAGGTACATTTATAGGAGGAAAGAAATGACACTCAGAATACTTTATAAATTGTCGATGGTCGTTTTGGTTACAGCATCTATTTTAATAGGAGCCTTTCATCCTAATACGAAAGCGATGAGTGTGGAAGCCGCGAGAATCCCAGGGAATAATCAAATGGCAGATATTGTGATTAAGAATGGGCACATCTTAACGATGAATGCGAAAAAGGATGCCTTTGTTAAAGGGACAATTGTAATAAAGGATAAGAAAATCATTGCAATTGGCGATGAAAATTTGGAAAAACAATATAAAGCCTCTAAAGTCATTAATGCCAATGGTAATATTGTGATGCCGGGAATGATTAATACTCATAATCATGTTCCAATGGTTGCGTTTAGAAGTATTGGTGAAGAAGGAGTAGGCAATCGGTTATTTGATGTGTTTTTCCACTAGAAGGAAAATTACTTTCAAGGGACCTTATTTATAAAGCATCCATTCATGGCGTCATAGAAATGGCAATGGGCGGAGTTACGACATATGCAGATATGTATTACCACGAAGATGAAGTAGCAAAAGCGACAGAAAAGATTGGCATTAGAGGAGTTCTTGGAGAAACGGTTATTAGTTTTCCAACAGTCGATGCTCCTGAACCCTATGGCGGATTAAAATATGCAGAGGACTTTATTAAACAATATAAGAATCATGAACTAATTACCCCATCTGTGGTGGCCCATGCTCCCTACACAGTTAGCCCTGAGATGATTAAGGCATCGAATAGATTTAGCCAAAAAATATCAGGTACCATTTGCGATTCATGCGGCAGAGTTTGCTGATGAAGCACAAAGAGTAGCAACCAAGTTTGGTCAGAAGTATCCTTCCGTCATAAAATACTTGGATTCTTTAGGAATATTAGATGAAAATACAATGCTTGCACATGCCATCCATATTGATGATGAAGACATTAACATCATTAAAGAAAGAGGAGCCACAATTGCCCATAATCCAATAGCGAATACAAAAGGGGCAACTGGTGTGGCACCAGCTATTAAGATTGATAAAGCAGGGATTAAAATGGGGTTGGGTACAGATGGGCCAATGAGCTCGAACACCATGGATGTATTCGGAACAGCCGGATATGCGGCAAGAATTCACAAATTGGTCAACAAAGATCAAAGCGTGATGCCGCCAAGTAAGGTTGTCGAACTTGCCACAATTGGTGGAGCAAAAGCTCTAGGGCTGGATAAAAAAATCGGCTCACTAGAAGTTGGGAAATATGCAGATATTATTATTGTAGACACTCATGCGCCTAATACCTTTCCAACCTTTGATCCGTACGCAACGTTAGCGTATGCAGCAGGACCGCAAAATGTAATCGATGTGATAGTCAATGGGAAATTGATTGTAGAAAACAAAAAGCTTAAGACCTATGATTACAAGAAAGATCTGAAGGATATGGAAGGAATCTATAAACAAGTAGCAGAAGTAGAGAAAATAGCCATTTCTCTCCGATGTTTTACAGTTTTCAGCTAATTCTTTCGACCTTATTCCTAGAAATGCCTGTACTATATTAATAATCCTTTATAATCTAATTAAACGATTCACATTATGCCTCCGATATACCTTTTGATGCACACATTTTACATATCTATATCACAGGTTAATCCTCCTAGAGGAACGATTTCTACAAAACTAACATTTTACTACTTTCCTATTACCATCAAACTTAATAAACTAATGTACTACATTGGTTATAGAATATTTTTTATATCAAAACAAATAATAAAAAAATAAGATAAGGGTGGTAAATTTGGGATTTGCAGTATTTTTCTTTGCAGCATGGCTCATTTTAGCGGTATTTTCAGTTATCGAGAGAAAGCTTCCTCTCCTGGAAAATACATTTATCTATCTGGTCATGCTTATTATTAATATTAATTGGACGTGGATCATTTATGAAGAACTGAAATTTATTGAAAGAACAAATGAGCCAATCAGCTATACAGCTTTTATACTGTATCGAAGTATCATTATTCCAATGATTTTAGTGACACAATTAAATTTGTTTTATAGCTCAAAAAACATCATGAAGTCTTCCATGGTCGTACTAGGTTCAATCGCTACATGGCTATTATTATCCATTTTGTCCAGGCACTTTAATATTTCAAATTATTCCAGATGGAACATGGGTTATGATATTTTATATATTCTGGTTCTCCATGGACTTACCTATTACTTCCATAAATTTTTCCAAAGATTCACAAATAACGAGGTGAAATACTCTTGATATTATGGGATACCTTTGACATAAACGAAATATCTTTACTAGTTATGAATGGAATAGCATTTTTGGCTATATGGCTTTTGCCTAAAAAACTCCCTCGTGATACCGCACTAGTAAGTTTAGTATGGGGTTTTACGATTGGAATCTTATTTGATTTTACACTCGGCGGGGGATTGGCGGATTTTTACAGAGTGAACGATTCAAATCACTACGAATTATTTGATCTTGTCTATTATTTCTTATTTGCACTTTTGGTTATATCTTTATTTATCTATATGAATCATTCAAAGTTTCTAAAAAAACATTTATTTGTTATATTGTGGTGTGGACCCTCTTAGGTATTGGAGCACAGTGGATATTTACTCGGCTGGAAATCATTCATTTACAGAAAGGTTATAAACTTTCTTACTCTTTCCCTGTATTTTTAGTGATTCAAACTGTAACTGGTCTTTTCTATGAGTTAATAAAGCAAAGGTATCAGCACTCCAAATAATCCGAGGGACTATTTTTTGATCTTTATTTTCTCAATTGTTGTTTGCAGCCTGCCCAAGTGTCGTTACTCTTCTTCCTTAATATAGCGAGCGACATCTTTGCTAAACTTAACTTCAAAGTCAAATAATCTAATTAAACGATTCATAATATACCTTTTGATACACGACAATTTACATAAAGTAAAAAAGCGGTTCAATTCTCATTTTAAAGAATTGAACCGTTTTTTGTTTATTATTTTGGGTCATTCCAAGGATTTTTACTCATCCTTGGTCCGGAGAATGTTTTTAATAATACAAGTTCACTGCCCCTTACATACTCGCTTAAAGAAAACGAACCTTTTGGTGCTTCTACTTGTACATCTATTCTTACCGGGCTTTTCTTCAAGTCTTGAACAATCTGGACACCCACATCCATTGGGAGCGGTTCAGGGGCACGAATGATAATATCAAGATCACTTTCTAAAGTTACAGCTTCAACACTGCTGGCAAGCTCAAAGCCAACACTGCCTCCTGGGCCCCAGGTAAGACTGTTTTCGATAAATAGGGATGCTGAATTTGTCAGAGCTGAAAACACAGGTGCCTGTTTATTTTCCCACAGATAATATTCAGTAAGATGTTCTGGTTTAATTTGCTGAATCACTCGATTTTTCGGTAAAAATGCGGCAAATCTTTCATTTCTATTTCTGCCCCTAATCCCGACAGCTACCTGCCCATTAGGAGCAATTGCCCTGCGGACCACTACAAATGGAGCAATTTCAAGAGAAAGTACAGCCCAATCAGGGATTGGAGAGTGGCTGATTAAATCCCTGCGGTTAATCTCCAATAGATCATGTGGTTCTAACACCATTGTTCTTTCAACTTTTCTCTGACCAAAATGGAAGCTGATCGTCCGCCATTTCTGGCAAAAGTAGAAGTTAGCCGGCTGCTCAAATCCCTTGGGCTGTTTTTTATGTCCGCGATTGCATACATTAATTTACTGCATACGATCAGTAGGTCCGTTTCATTAGGTTCATCTGCATTGACTCCGACAATCAGTTCATGAAGTGCGCCTAGTTTTTCAAAGGATCGGATATCATACGCCATCGCCGGAACTTTTTTCGTTGCTTCTTCGAGTTCATCAATTGTTCGAAGGGTAATTCTGGCAGCTGATTGTTTGGACATCACATGCACATTTACACCCTCGTCATCCAAAGCGATCAGCCGATTGGCCTGCATCCCATGGGAAAGGAAAGCTCCTGAAATCGCCTTACCTGGAATAAATGCAATCACTGGATGGCCTGCCAATCTTGCTGATGCATAGGCATCCACAGCTGCTGCGCATGCTTGATGGATTCCCAAAAGTTCTTCACGGTATCCGTACGCCTGACTTGGTACATCGACAATTGCAACAATTGCCCGCTTCTCATTATTTCGGTCCTCCTCCATTGCTTCCCGGATATACTTGGCGATCATCCATCCCTGTTCTAGTCCGAATTCACCTGCCCTGGCTCTTGGAAAGCGGCTGGCTTTATCAGGGACAACTGCAAGGAAACGGGCAGCCTTATTGCCGATAAAGGAGTCTGCACAAAGCACCGAAGGGATTTCTCCGATATCCGGTGACCCCGATGTCAATAGATTAAACCATTTTTGTCCCCTGCTTTTAACACCTTCGCCTAAGTCAATTTTACCGCGTTGTGCGCAATCCCCCTTAATGGTTAGGTCGGACTGAATCCATAAGGATCTAATCTTTTCCGGAGTCAGTTTCTCAGACGGATTAACCGATTCTAAAAAGGTTATATATCTATCAACTTCAGCACTTCTTGGTGTATCCTCTTTACCCTGCGCGATGGAAGAAAGTATGGATTGCTTCAATCTGTCGCAATCATCTTCCACCAAGATTTCGGTGAAACCAGATGCTTTTCTTTGATTTCCTCCGATGGTGTTCCAAATCAGACGGCGGTCCATCGAATCGAATTCCTCGATGCCTGCTTCTTGCTCAATTACTTCTGGACCATTTAAGCCGAGGCGTCCTTCGCGTGTCATGATTAACGTACTGCATAAGCCTGCGGTAATGGACATACCTCCAAAGGCACCGATTTTTCCTGGGATTATACCAATGACAGGTACATATTCCCTAAGAGCAACAATCGCTGCCCCGATTTCTGCAATCGACAACAGTCCATAATTTGCTTCCTGCAGCCTGACTCCTCCAGAATCAAATATTAAAACAGGATAAATGTATGTGCCGGATTGATTTTCCTTCAAAGCAAGTTCTAAAGCCCCTGCAATTTTAGCACCTGAAACTTCACCAATTCCTCCCCCCTGAAAATTTCCTTCTATTGATATTACTAACAAAGAGTTTCCACTCAATTCTCCTCTGGCAATGATGACTCCATCATCGCTTTGCGGAACAATCCCCTGAGGTTCCAAGTGAGGTGATTCAACCCCAGAAAATGGATCAAGCAGTTCCCTAAAGCTGGAATCATCAAGTAACATATGTGCCCTTTCACGGCCACTACATTCTACAAAACTACTTTTTAATGTATTCAGCAACATTTGCCACCTCCAATGCTTGTGCGAGTCTTAATGTGACAACACCGGGAGTTGCTCCAAAATCATTAATCATAATCTTAGCGGATACAGCATTTTGTATAAAAAACCTCTCAAGGACAGTCTTCCATATTTCTTTATACCCTGTGGTTCCAGTCCGTATGGTAACGTCTGCATATTCACCCTCAGTCGGTTCCATTAAGATTTCAAGATCACCTGATCCAACTACTCCCACGTGTGCATGCGACTTAAGGATTTTAGTTGCGGGAAAACGAAATGTTAATCTTTCCATTTTGCGGTCCTCCTTTTTTTATTAATTAGCTAATGTAGTTTGCGGATATGTCTGGTTCTTGGTATACAGATGAAGAGAATCCAGAAATAAAGTAGCCGCCAGCAGATCTGCGCTTCCACCTGGGGAAGCATTAGTCCAGCGCAAGGATTGATCCAGCTGTTTTAAAACCTTCCAGCCATTTGCAGTCCAAACTCCGCCTGATTTCAGGATTTCATTGGCAAATTCCTTCGTACTGACCAGTGCTTTCGAACCTCCACGGTGCAAAATACAGGTATCATCCAGACTAGCCATAAGCGCAATTAAGACGTTTAACCTGCAAAGATTTTCTGTTACACCTTTTCTTCTTGACACATAAAGAACAGGTAAAGCTATCTTTCTTAAATGGGGGAACCCTTGCTGAGCTTCACCTTTGGCACCATTGACCCCGTACCTTTCTTTTACATATGCACCATTGGTCTTTTCTTCTGGTTGATTCCGGTCTGGAAAAAGGGCAAGCTTTCCTGCGGACAAAGCAATATTGTCCATAGATGTTTCTCCAGGGTTCATGGCTGCGCTCGAGACAAGCAGCCCTAATGCCCAAATGGCTCCCTTATGTGTGTTAACGCCACATGTAGCTTCGAACATATCCTTTTCTCCTTGACGTCCGATAGCGGCAATCTCTTCTCGCAGTTCCTGTGACGACTCGCTTTTATAACTTGCCTTAGCCATCTCTCTGAATGCAGGCTCCAATGCTTTTGCCGATCTGATCATTAAATCTATCGACATGTCTGTATGCGCTCCGGAATTTTCTTTATCAACGAGCCCTGGTTTTGGCGTTAGTTCTGCTTCCTCGATGAGCGATTGCACTGCAAGCCTCCCAAGATACTGAATATCTGTTTGGATGTGATTCATCTTCAAAGTCCCCCTGTTACCAGCTTCTAAACTTAGCAGGCGGCTCATATAACCCATCTGACCATTCCACCAGCTCTTCAATATTTTTGGCAGCCAGTAAAGAACGCTTTGCTTCTGTCCTTTTTATTCCGAGGTCTTCAGGAAGTGCAATCAACCCTTCTCTCCTCAATTTATCGGTCTTTTTCACATCATGTTCAAGTCCAATCGGGGTAACACCCGCGATCGCTGCAATCGCCTGTCTCCGCTCTTCCAAGCTGCTTGCTTTATATAAGTAGGCAATCCCTTCTTCTGTCACAATATGAGTAACATCCTGGCCGTAAATCATAACGGGTGCAACAGCAAGCCCGGCATCGTGTTTAACATCCACAGCGTCCAAATTTTCAACAAAAATTGGTTTGTTCCCCTTCTGAAATGTTTCGACGACCTGGACAACCAGTTTGCGGCCGCGTACAAGTGGGTCGTCATTTGTCATCATGTCGAGCCAGGCTTGGGAAGAATGGCGCCGTCCCCCTGGATCATGCCCCATATTTGGTGCACCTCCAAACCCTGCTAGCCTGCCACGGGTTACGGTTGAGGAATTACCTGCAGCGTCTATTTGTAAACTGGAACCGACAAACAAATCTACAGCATATTGTCCAGCAAGCTGACATAGTGTACGGTTTGATCGCATACTTCCATCCCGCCCTGTAAAAAATACATCACGCCTTGCTGCCACATATTTTTCCATGCCTACTTCACCGCCAAAGCAATGGATACTTTCTACCCAGCCGCTTTCAATCGCAGGGATAAGCGTCGGGTGCGGGTTCAAAGCCCAGTGTTTACATATTTTCCCCTTCAGTCCTAGCGACTCACCGTATGTGGGGAGCAGCAATTCAACAGCCGCCGTATTATAACCAACTCCATGATTCAGCGATTTCACCTGATGTTTTTCATAGATACCTCTAATGATCATCATTGCCTGAAGTACCTGAATATCAGTAATATGCCGGGGATCCCGGGTGAAAAGAGGCTCCAGCTGATACGGTTTATCAGCAACAACAACAAAGTCGATCCAGGAACCTGGTATATCAACCCTCGGCAATTTATCTACCAATTCATTTACCTGGGCAATCACAATTCCGTCTCGAAAAGCTGCTGCTTCCACAAGGGTCGGAGTTTCTTCCGTGTTTGGTCCCGTGTATAAATTACCTTCGGCGTCGGCTTTGTCGGCCGCCACTAAAGCAACAGATGGAATCAAATCGATGAACAGCCTTCCATACAGCTCAACATATGTGTGAATTTCACCTATGGTTAGCTTGCCATCTTCAAGCATTTGCGCGATTCGAAGGCTTTGAGGACCTGAATAGGAGAAATCCACTTTTTTGGCGATTCCTGATTCGAACAAATCCAAATGCTCAGGACGGGATATACTCGACATAATCATATGCAAATCGTACAATTTTCTTGGATCTGCCTGGGCAAGAGCTACCGAAAGGAATGATGCCTGTTTCTGGTTGTTCCCCTCCAAAACGACACGGTCTCCAGGCATGATCAATGTTTCAAGTGCCTCAACGATTTTGTTTGTGGGAATAATCCGATTATGGGCGATTCCTTTCATGTTCGCGATTCTTTTTTCTTTTGCTTCTAATCGAGTTTTCCAAGAACGTTGTTTTATTGTCTGCATTTTATGTATCCCCTTTCATTTTATAATTTTTAAAACTTAGAATGGTCTGAAGAAAAACGTTTTGCCAATAACAGACAATTTCTAAACCCATTTTCTTCAACAGATACAGCACGGGCACCAGGCAAAGCTTTTTTTGCTAAACTGGCCAGGACGTGCCCAGGAGGCATTTCAATAAAAAGCCTTGTTCCATGTTCACAAAGAACCGAAGAGATATCATGCCATTTGACTGGATGTGAAAGATTAAAAGCAAGATCCTCTCTGATTTTTTCCGGTGATTTTAAAAGCCTTGCTGTCCTGTTGCAAGCATAAGGAATAATTGGTGAACGAAAATGAATTTTTGAAAGTTCTTCGTACAAAGAAACTGAAACCGGTCGGAGTAAGGGGCAATGTGAAGGTACACTAATGTTTAGGACATCCGCTTTTCTAGCCCCTCTATCCCTTGCATGATTGATAACCCTGTCGATTCCCGCAATGGAACCGGAAATCGTAACTTGATCTGGTGCATTGATATTTGCTACGTAAACAGGATCCTTTTCGATAAAATATGTTTCTACTATTCCTTTCATCGTACGTACGTCGATTCCTGTAATAACCCCCATCCCATAACCTGATGGAAAGGCCTGCTCCATCAATTGTCCTCTAAGCTTCACCATTCTGACAGCATCAGTAAAATCAATCGCCTTGCATGCGACCGCTGCACTGAAAGCGCCGACAGAATGGCCTGCCGCAATGTCTGGGAGTACACCTTCGGATGCAAATGCTTTTAAAACAGCAACTGACGAAACAAACAATGAAACCTGAACCGAAGTCGTCGACTCTAATGCAGCCATCGAATCCAACTTGTATACACTTTCTCCAAGAATATCACCAGCTTGATGCATAACCTCTGAAATTACAGGGTGATCGTGTAGATGATGAAGCATATTCGGCTTTTGGGATCCTTGGCCAGGAAATAAGAATGCTAGTTTCATCTTTCATACCCCTTTTTAGGCACCAGTCAATATAACTCTATTGAGCAAACTTTTTATTAATACTAGAAATAACATCCTGATTATGGCGAGTTAAGAGTTTGGCAGCCTCTGCTATATTATCCTTTGTTAAAAGGTCAATTAACATTTCGTGTTCGTGTACTGATTTTTCAATGTTTCCGTTATTTGCGAATGAAAGACTCTGGATCCTAAGCAGTGGCCATCCCAAACGGGAATACATCGTTTTAATTGTTTCACTTTTACTCATCTCCACAAGTTTCATATGAAAGGAGTGATTTAACTGGGTATACAGATGAACATCAGTAATATCCTTCATTTCTCTCAAAATAGCAGCCATTTTTTGCAGACATCCATGATCCGTTCCGTTTCTCTGAATCCGTTCGATGGCCATCGTTTCAAGCATATTACGTATTTCAAGGAGGTCATAGATTTCATTCTCTGTATAGTCCTTTACAACCGCTCCCTTCCGCGGTATTCTCTCCACAAGACCTTCAATTGACAGTAAATAAATGGCCTCCCGTACTGGCGCACGGCTTGTTCCATACTCCTCTGCATAAATATGTTCGATCAGTTTTTCCCCTGGTACTAACTCCCCCTTAATTATTTGCTCGGTAATATGTTCAGCTATATGGTTTGATAGAGCATTTTCATTAATTTTACGAGATTCCATGACTCTGTCTCCTCCTCAAAGAAAATTTGGTCGACTGTCGATTATTATTATAACCACCACCTTTAGAAAATTCAATATTTTTAGAAAATTTTAAAAATGAATTGACACTTTCTTTTCTTTCGTTTTATTATGGATTTTAGAATACAGTCGACTGTTGATTCTTAGTTTGGAAACGCTTACTCATATCTTGATCTTTCAATCTCCCCTCTTTGTCTAGGCCAGCATTGTTTTGTTTTCTCCGTGTTATAGCTTTTGTCTCTTTAGTCTAAAGCAAAAAAATTGAAAAGGAGAAATTCTATGATCATTTTTGGTGTCGCTTTATTATCTATTTGCTTTTTGGGAGGGGTATTTTTTGGAGATCTCCTCGGAAACATACTGGGGATTGACGCAAATGTCGGCGGTGTCGGTTTTGCCATGCTGATGCTGATTCTGATTGTGGAATACCTGAAAAAGAAAGAAAAGTTAAACAAACAGACGCAAGAAGGACTGGCTTTTTGGAGTGGAATGTACATCCCGATTGTTGTTGCCATGTCGGCACAGCAAAATGTTGTAGCAGCTCTTGACGGAGGAGTACTTGCGATTACTGCAGGTGTGGCCGTAGTACTTATTAGTTGGGCAGTTGTCCCCCTTCTTAGCAGGGGCGGTACGATTAATGAGACTCATGAAAGTGAAATGATAGGAGGCGAACAGCGTGTTAGAAACATTAGGTAGTATATTTCAAAATAATGGTTTAATTGTTTCTTTTGCCATTGTTGGCTTTACTATGTATCTTTCTTATTTCATTTCTGACAAGTTAACAAAAGGGCGGATTCACGGATCAGCTATTGCCATCACCCTCGGTCTTTTGCTTGCTTATATCGGAGGAGTAATTACAGGGGGAGAGAAAGGAATTGCAGACATAAGCCTCTTTACAGGAATCGGCCTGATGGGCGGCGGTATGCTCCGGGACTTTGCGATTGTTGCCACTGCCTTCGGGGCCAACTTCAGTGAAATTAAAAAGGCTGGAGTAAATGGAGTCTTATCTTTGTTTATTGGTGTAATCCTCTCCTTTATTATAGGAGTATGTATTGCATTAGCGTTCGGATATAAAGACGCAGTTAGCTTAACCACGATAGGTGCCGGGACAGCGACCTACATAGTGGGACCTGTTACAGGAACAGCAATAGGGGCAAGTTCTGAAGTCATTACCATAAGTATTGCAGCAGGTCTTGTAAAATCAATTCTTACGATGATCGGCACCCCATTTGTAGCAAAATATATCGGATTAAACAACCCGCGCACGGCAATGGTATATGGAGGATTAATGGGAACAACAAGCGGCGTCGCCGGAGGATTAGCCGCAACAGACCCAAAATTGGTTCCCTACGGAGCAGTAACCGCCACTTTTTATACTGGCTTAGGCTGCCTGCTTGGCCCTTCAGTATTATTTTTGATAACAAAAGCAATTTTTGCTTAATTAATGAACTTTCTACTGGTGATCGTTTAAACTCATTAACAATGTTTATTTCTGGTGGAGAACTGTTCAAAAACCTTTTCAATTCTTTTAGTAAAAAAAGAGCCTTTCCTTATGGAGAGGCTCTCAGTTTGTCGACAAAGGGGTTCGGAATGGTTTCATTACGAACCCCTTTGTGATTTTTTACTGGATTTGAAGGAATTATAGAGAATAGTAGACCTCAAAGCTAAATGCTGCTACGACACACTCACCAATGAAAGAAATGATTAATCCAGTATGAAATCAAAAAAGGTGATATTAGTAGCAGTATTACATATACAATCAGAGATTCGAAGATTACGTAATTTAAAACAGGTATTGGAATCTTCAAATGGTGTAAAGTTTAAATTAGCCCACACCAGAAGAAATTAATTCTAAAAATTCAATTATGTTTATTGCTTCTAATCCTAAAAACAGAGACGAAATTACGGTGATTACTAACAAAAATGACATCTACCAAACCAAAGATAAAGGTGGTAACTGGAAAGCTTTAATAAAGAATGGGAGAGTACAATAATTATGATGTATGAAAAATAATGACAGCAGCTGACATCCTTTTTCCTTTATAAGGAAAAATAATTTTTAGAGAAGCTGGATGATTCTAAACGAGATTTTAATGTGTTCTGCACAAATTCTGCACATTTTTGATGTATTATGACTGAGTAACTAAGTTTAAGGAGGTAACTATAGTGAAAAAACGTACTATCCTATTTCTTCTTACTGTCATCACTGCCCTGTTTTTAGCAGCATGCTCAAATGGTGATGAGGCGAATGAGCATTCGAATATGAATCATGGTGAGAAAACAGAACAAGAAAAGAATTCAAGCTCTAAGGACCATGAAGGAATGGATGACATGAATCATTCCAGTTCTGGTGAAGTACCAGAGGGTTTAAAAGAAGCCGAAAATCCAACCTTTAAAGTTGGAAGTACAGCCATTATTAATTCTAACCACATGGAAGGCATGAAAGGTGCTGAAGCAACTATTGTAGGTGCCTACGATACTACTGTATATACGATTTCGTATACGCCTACAACTGGTGGAGAAAAAGTAACAAATCATAAATGGATTATCCATGAAGAAATTAAAGATGCTAGCGACAAACCATATAAACCCGGTGATGAAGTGATTGTAGAGGCGGACCATATGACGGGGATGAAAGGTGCAACTGCTGTGATCGATTCAGCCCAACAAACTACTGTGTATATGGTTGATTTCACTCCTACAACTGGTGGAGAAAAAGTAACAAATCATAAATGGGTAACAGAAAGTGAACTTTCATCTAAATAAAAATAACAAAAAAGTACCAGTAAATGATGATTATTCTTGATTTTACTGGTACTTTTCTTCAACAAGAGGGCTCAAAAAGAGTGATTCTATGTACTATCGGGGGCTTTAACAAAATAAGGAATAAAAATTAATAAGCCTAAAATATGCAAGTTTTTATGCACTACTTGCATATTTTGGCTTTTTTAATATTCATAAAACATAATGCGATAAACAGCACTTACACTCTGCCTATTCGTTTCAAAAATTTATAGAATGTCTCCCGTTTCTTTCCTAATTGTGAATATAAACCTTAAGGGTAAAGGGGACAGGTTTACCAGGAATACGTCGATTTAATTCTTTTGCCACTGGCATCCCCTCCTCTACTTCCCCTTTGCAAAAATTACAGGTCCTCAAGCTCTTTACAGAGTTTCCAACTGGATAACATTCTAGTCCAACACTTTTGAATTCTTCTATGATTTCTGCTTTTTTATCTTCTGGAATTTCTATATATAGTTGTTGAAATATAGTAAGTTCAAGTTCCTCATCTTCATTCATATATTTAGAGATGATCACAAGCTGTTGTGAGTTGAGTTTTGCCCCAAACCCAATTCCTCCATTAATTGCGATCTTTATTTTTTTAACATCATTCACCATATTTTTTCTCCCCTGTTTTAATTGTCTTTAAATCTATAGCTTAACCCTTTGGAGACGCAAAGCATTTAATACAACCGACACGGAACTAAAAGCCATAGCTGCCCCAGCGAGCCATGGTGCTAAAAGGCCGATTGCAGCAATCGGGATACCTACCACGTTATAGGCCAATGCCCAAAATAAATTTTGCTTGATATTTCGAATTGTTTTCTTGCTCATAATGATGGCATCTGCGATTGTATTTAAATCCCCACTTATTAAGGTACTATCAGCAGCTTCCATAGCCACATCCGTACCTGTACCTAAAGCCATTCCAATATCAGCGACAACTAAAGCTGGGGCGTCATTAATTCCATCTCAGACCATTGCCACTTTTCTTCCTTCATTTTGAAGTTTCTTCACTTCTTCTGCTTTTCCCTCTGGAAGAACCTCTGCAATAACATGGTCAATACCAACCTCTTTACCAATAGCCTCAGCAGTCCTCTTATTGTCACCAGTAATCATAACAACGTTAATATTCAAATCTAATAAACGGCGAATCGCTTCTTTTGATGTTTCTTTGATGGTGTCTGCTACGGCTACAATACCAATATAATTTCCATCAATTGAAACTAGCATTGCCGTTTTTCCGTTATTTTCAAGGCTTTCCATATTCGATATTGCTTTTGTAATATCTATATTTTCTCTTTTCATAAGCCTTCTGGTTCCTATTAGAATCCCTCTATTCTCTATAACAGCACTTACACCATAACCAGGAATAGCTTCAAATTCTTGAACCTCTTTAAAAGGGATATTCTTCCCTTTTATCCCTTGAACAATGGCTTGTGCTAAAGGATGCTCAGATTGATTTTCAGCAGAACCTATAAGGGATAAAAACTCTTCCTCCTCAATATTTTCATGTAAAATAACATCTGTTAATTGTGGAGTTCCTTTTGTAACCGTTCCTGTTTTATCTAAGATCACTGTATCGATGTGATGTGTTGTTTCAAGATGTTCCCCGCCTTTAAAGAGAATACCAAATTCGGCAGCTCTCCCTGAACCAGCCATAATGGACGTTGGTGTGGCAAGACCTAGTGCACAAGGACAGGCAATAACTAGAACAGCAATTAATTTTTCTAAAGCTACTGCAAATTCTCCTGGACTAACCCAGATAAACCATATCAAGAAAGCACAATTGCAATGCCTACAACAATTGGAACAAAAACGCCTGAAATTTGATCAGCTAGTCGTTGAATAGGAGCCTTTGAACCCTGTGCTTCTTCAACAACTTTAATGATCTGTGCTAATGCTGTATCTCTACCGACTTTTGTTGCTTTTATCTTTAAGAAACCATTTTTATTGATGGTTGATCCAATGACTGAATCACCAACCGTTTTATCCACGGGTACACTTTCACCTGTTAACATGGATTCATCTAATGCTGAGCGTCCTTCAATAATTTCACCATCTACTGGCACTTTTTCACCTGGTTTGACGTAAACAATGTCACCTACTACTACTTCTTCTAGGGGTAATTCTTTTTCAATTCCATCTCGAACAACCATCGCGGTTTTAGCTTGAAGACCCATTAACTTTTTAATGGCTTCTGATGAACGGCCCTTAGCTTTAGCTTCAAATAGCTTACCTAAAATGATTAGGGTAATTAAAATCGCACTCGTTTCATAATACAAATCCAGCATATGTTCTTGGGAAGCTATTGATCGAATAGTTTCATACAAACTATAAAAGTACGCAGCTGATGTTCCTAGAGCAACTAAGACATCCATGTTCGCACTTTTATTTCGAAATGCTTTGTATGCCCCGACATAAAACTGCTTCCCAATAAAAAATTGGACGGGAGTGGCAAGTGCTAATTGTACCCATGGATTCATTAGTATATCAGGTAAATAAATAAACGACGTAAAGGAAAAGTGGCTAACCATTGACCATAATAATGGCAAGGAAAGGATTAATGAAAATATAAACTTTCCTTGTTGATTCTTTATTTCTTTTAGGCGATAGTCAACATTTTTTTCCATTACAACATCATAGCCTAAATTCTGAATTTTCTTTTGAAAATCCTGGTCAGATACCACTTCAGGATCATATTTTATGGTGGACTTTTCAAGTGCTAAATTAACATTCGCTTCTTTTACGCCCTCCATTTTTTTGAGCCCATTATCAATTCTTGTTGCACATGCAGCACAGGTCATTCCTGTAATTTGAAAATTTGTTTCTTTTATTTTATTACTCATATTAAACACCTCTCTTATACTGGTGGGGGGTATATAATTTTGTTAAAGATAACGTGCTTTTTCAAAGCACGTTATCTGTTTATTCTATTCAACATCATAGCCTTGGTCATCAATGGTTTCTTTGATTTTACTTAATGACACTTCTGATGGATTAAATTCTACATCTACATTTCCAGCTTTCAAATGAACCTTTACAGAATTAACACCTTGTAACTCTCCCACGCTTCCTTCAACAGCTTTTACACAATGGCCGCATGACATTCCGTTAACCTTTAATGTTACTTTTTCCATTAATAATCACTCCCATTTATTTTTTAATTAATCTTTCAATTGTTAAAAGTACCTCATCTAAAACTTCTGTATCACCCATGTTAATTCGTTCCAATACACAAGTTTTTAAATGTCCTTCTAGAAGAATCTTTGCCACACTGTTTAAAGCAGACTGTGTAGCTGAGATTTGTGTTATAACATCATCACAGTATGTGTCCTTTTCAATTAATCCTTTTATACCACGAATTTGACCCTCGATTCGATTTAAACGGGTAACTAAGTTTTTCTTTACCTTATCTGAATGATGGCTTTTTCTTCCTTCAGAAAGTTGACAATCATGATTTGCGTTTTCATCCATGCTATCGCCTCCACAGTTATATTATACTATACCCCCCTAGTGTATGCGAAGGAATTTAGAAAATATTTTTCATAATAGACTTTATTTTGCTTTTTCAAACGCATCTGGTTACTGTGAAATTGTTGAAGAAGATTCACCATATCAGCAAGTTAGACTGGTCCATTTTTCCGAATTGAGACATAGAAAAAAAACTATGATTTGAAAAGTGAACTATAACCCGAATATTGG